>CALGIL010000208.1 GCA_937914895.1 uncultured Angelakisella sp. | reverse complement strand
AACCCCGGCAATCTTTGGTACCTTTCCATTGCTGGAAAGTAACAAACAAAAGGTAACCCCGGGTACTGCCAGGGCGGACAACAGGAAACCTATATCATGGGCCCCGCCAGAGGCGGAAAGAGGTTTAGAACCAAGTCCCACAGAGTAAAAAGCATAACCCTTGATAAAATCAGAACCCTGCCCGGCAGGGCAAAAGAGAATAGGGGATGTGTCCCGAACAATCTTGCACACGTTGGCGGCTGTACCGCCTCTCCATTTGTGGTATAATAAGTAAAGGCCCGGCCGTTCTGGGTCCGGGGGACAGCGCTCTTAAAATACGGAAATCCAAGGAGACATAACATGACGGATACGGGGCTTGCCCGCACAAGGGCCCTCAAACAGACCATTCTGGACCGGTTTTATGCCGGCCTCAACGATATGCAGCGCCAGGCGGTGGAGACCCTCTCCGGCCCGGTGCTGATTTTGGCGGGGGCGGGCAGCGGCAAAACCACCGTCCTCATCAAGCGCATTGCCAACCTGCTTACCTTCGGCCTGGCGGGGGAGCACCCGGACCAGGTGCCCCAGCTGACCGGGGCCCAGCTGGAGATTCTGGAGCAGTGCGCAAAGGACGGCTCCGGGTTTGAGGCGGCGGCGGAGCTGCTGGCGGTGGACCGCCCCCGGCCCTGGAACATCCTTGCCATCACCTTTACCAATAAGGCGGCGGGGGAGCTGCGGGAGCGCCTGTCGGCCATGCTGGGCCCGGTGGGGGAGGACGTCCACGCCGCCACCTTCCACTCCGCCTGCGTGCGCATTTTGCGGGCCGAAATCGGGGCCCTGGGCTATCCGTCCAGCTTTACCATCTATGACACCGACGACAGCATCCGGGTCATCAAGGAGTGCATGGGCCTTCTGCGCATCGACGAAAAGGCCTTTTCCCCCAAGGCGCTGCTGGGCATCATCAGCTCCGCCAAGGACCAGATGCTCACCCCCGCAGAGCTGGTGGAGCAGAGCCGGGACAACTACCCCGCCCAGGTGGCCGGCCAGGTTTTTCAGCTGTACCAAAAGCGCCTCAAGGATTCGGGAGCGGTGGATTTCGACGACATCATTCTCTTAACGGTGCGGCTGTTCCAGCAGTTTCCGGAGGTGCTGGACAAGTACCGCCGGCGCTACCGGTACATCATGGTGGATGAATACCAGGACACCAACCACGCCCAGTACCTCTTGGTCAGCCTGCTGGCCGGGGGACACAAAAATATCTGCGTGGTGGGGGACGACGACCAGAGCATCTATAAGTTCCGGGGCGCCACCATCGAAAACATCATGAGCTTCGAATCCCAGTTTTCCGGGGCCAAGGTCATCCGCCTGGAACAGAACTACCGCTGCACCGGCAAGATTCTGGAAGCCGCCAACCACATCATCTCCCACAACCTCCAGCGCAAGGGCAAAACCCTGTGGACCAAAAACCCCACGGGGGAAAACGTGCAGTTTTATAAGGGCGTGGACGAGGGGCAGGAGGCCGCCTTCATCGCCGGGGTCATCCGGGACGACGCCAAGGGGGGCATGCCCTACCGGGACCACGCCATTCTGTACCGGATGAACGCCCAGTCCCGGACCATTGAGCAAACGCTGGTGCGCTTTGGCATCCCCTACCGCATCATCGGCGGCCTGCGCTTCTTCGAGCGCAAGGAGGTCAAAGATGTCATGGCCTACCTCAGCGTCCTCAATAACCCCGCCGACGCCCTGCGCCTGCGGCGGATTGTCAACGAGCCCAAGCGGGGGGTGGGGGACGCCACCGTGGCCGCCGCCATGGAGATTGCCGACACCCTGGGCCTGAGCCTGTTTGAGGTGTTTTTGACTGCCGACCAGTACGCCCCCCTGTCCAAAAAGGCAAAGACGCTGGTGGAGTTTGCCGCCATGATGCGGGGCGTGGCCGACGGGCAGGAGGACCGCCCCCTCATTGACACCCTGGAGCTTTTGCTGGACCAAAGCGGCTATGTAAAGGCGCTGGAGGACAAAAACGACTTTGAAAGCAAGGGACGGCTGGAAAACGTGGAGGAGCTCAAAACCACCGTCCTCAAGTATATGGAGGAAACCGAGGAGCCCACCCTGTCCGGCTTTTTGGAGGAGATTGCCCTGTACACGGACCTGGACAACTACGACCCCAGCGACGATGCCGTGGTGATGATGACCCTCCACTCGGCCAAGGGGCTGGAATTCCCGGTGGTGTTCATCGCCGGCGTGGAGGAGGGGCTCTTCCCCGGGGTGCAGTCCATCTATAACCCCCCGGAGATTGAGGAGGAGCGCCGCCTTGCCTATGTGGGCGTCACCCGGGCCAAGGAGCGCCTCTACCTGACCACCGCCGGCCAGCGGATGATTTTCGGCCGCACCGCCTACAACCGGCCCAGCCGCTTTGTGGGGGAGATCCCCCCGGAGCTGCTGGACGAGCAGGATGACACCGTCCGGGGCCGTATGTCCCTGGGTGCCCAGGCCAGAGAATATGGCGCAAAGACCCCCGGCGGGTCCGGTGCGGCCCGGCGTCCGGCCCCCCAGTCCCCCGCGGCGGACGAGCCCTTTACCCTGAAGACCGGGGACCGCATCCGCCACCGGGTCTTTGGCGAGGGCCTTGTTACCGGGATAAAGCCCATGGGGGGCGACCACATGGTAGAGGTGGCCTTTGACAAGGTGGGCACCAAGCGGATTATGGCCACCTACGCCAAGCTGGAAAAAATGGACTGAATGTGGTATATAAAAAGGGGGAAGTCCTATGATGCGCGACCCGCAAAAAACCATCGGCAGCCTCATCGACAGTCAAAAGGTAGCCTTCATCGGGGCCGTTGACGAGGAAGGCTATCCCGCTGTTAAATGTATGCTGACCCCGCGTGCGCGGGAGGGGATCCGGGTCATCTGGTTTTCCACCAACACCTCCTCCCACCATGTGACCCAGTATCGGGCAAACCCCAAGGCCAGCGTCTATGTTGCGGACAGGCGCTTTTATCGCGGGGTGCTGCTGACCGGGACCATGGAAATCTCGGAGGAGCCGGAGGACAAGGAGCGCCTTTGGCAGCCCGGGGACACCATGTACTATCCCCAGGGTGTCACCGACCCCGACTACTGCGTCATGAAGTTTACGGCCCGGGCCGGGCGCTATTACAGCAATATGCAGTCCCAGGATTTTGCCATAGAACAGGAGTGCATCCCATGAAAGTAACCCTCCTTACCCACACCCCCGACCCCGAGCGGACTGTGGCGGCGGCGGCCAAGCTCTGTTACAGCTCCGCGGACATCGATACCCTTATGGGCGGCCTGACCCAGGAAAAGGCCGCCGATTTTGTGGAGATGCTGGGGGAGCTTGGCCACGAAAGCCCCATCGAACACGCCTCCTTCACCTTTGGGGTGGAGGGGGTGT
>CALGIL010000207.1 GCA_937914895.1 uncultured Angelakisella sp. | reverse complement strand
GGGGTCAGCCCCGGCTCCCCCTTGGGGTACGCAATGCCGGCCTCCCGCAGGGCCTGCTTTAAGATGACGTTGACCCGGCGGGGCTGCAGCTCCATGGGGCAGGCGTACAGCTCGCAGACGCCGCATTCGCAGCAAAGGGCGGCCCGGCGGATGTCCTCCTCGTCCAGCAGGGCGGTAACATCCGGGGAAGAGGCCAGCTTGCGCATGATCTTGTGGGGCTCCAGGGGGTGCCCCAGCAGGTGGCGGGGGCACATCTGGGTGCAGTAGCTGCACTGGATGCAGGCGGACCTGGCCCGGCTGAGCATGTGGGCCATGGTGATGCGCCCCACCCCGGCCAGGTAGCTGTCGCCGGGCAGGACCACCAGCCCCGAGTCGGTCTTGGTGACCACCCGGTCCAGGGCCTCGTCCAGGGGGACAATTTTACCCATCATGGGGCCGCCAAAGACCACCACCGGGTCCTGGGCGCAGACGCCCCCCGCCAGGTCCAGGCACTCCCGGACAGAGGTGCCCGCCGGCACGTGGAGGATGGCGGGAGACCCCACCGCGCCGGTGACCGTCAGGTACTTCCAGCTGAGGGGGACGCCCGCCATGGCGTCGTGGACCGCCACCATGGTGGCGACGTTGTTGACGGCGGCCCCCACGTCCAGGGGGATGCCGGCGGGGGGGACCACCTGGCCCGTCACCGCCTCCACCATCACCTGTTCGTCCCCGGCGGGGTAGATGTTGTCCATCAGGTGCAGCCGGACGGGGGCCCCCAGGTCCCGGATGGCCGCCTCCAGGGCGGCAATTTCGGCGGTGTAGTGGTGCTTCAGGGCGATGGTGCAGTCTTCTGCCCCCACCTCCTTTGCCACGGCGGCGGCCGCCGAGACGATCTCCCGGGCCTTGTGCCGCATAAGAAAGCGGTCGGTCTCCAAAAGCGGCTCACATTCGGCGCCGTTGATGATGGTATGGCGGATGCCGCCCCTTAGCTTGGCGTGGGTAGGAAAACCCGCCCCGCCGCAGCCTACGACCCCCGCCTCAAAAATTTGATCGGTCAGCGCCATGGGTGCGCCCCTCCCTTTGGGATGTTATTTCTTCCCGGCCCCGGGGCCGGGCTTGCCGGTGGGTTTGGCGGCGGGCTTGCCCGTCTCGCGGCTTACCTCCAGGGTGTCGATGATGCCCACAATGGCGGCGTCCACCGGGGAATTATCCCGGCCGACGGCCCGGCGGGCGGTGCTGCCGCTGACCACCAAAACCTCCTCGCCAATGCCGGCGCCCACCAGGTCCGCCGCCACAAAGGCGGCGCCCCTGGCGCCGCTGCGCACCACCATCAGCTTAATGCCCTCCAGGGAGGGTTCTTTTTTGGTGGCCCAGACGTGGCCCACCACCTTACATACAGTCATGGGAGTACCCCCTTGCGGTTATATGGGCCGGACCTGGCGCCGTGCATGAAGGAAGACGTCCTTGGCCGAGGGGGTCAGCACCGTCCCGGCCCGCACCAGAATGACCTCCTCCTGGGTGCGCTCCACCATGCTTTTGGCCAGGGCCTCGGTAATGACCCCGCCGGGCAGGTCCGCCCCCGGCGCGGCGGTCTTTTGGTAGCGGTCGGCGGTGGTGGTGCCCTGTACCACCTCCACCCCAAAGCTTTGCAGGGTGCGCACGTACCCCTCCAGCAGCTGGACCAGGGCCCGGCTGGCCTTGGGGCCGTGTTTGCGGTGGCCCAGGGCGGCGTCGTACAGGGTGACCGCCTTGCCGTCCAGCAGGGCGCATAAAACCGCCTGCTGCACCTGGCCGTCGCTGCGGCCCAGGGCGATGTCCGCCAGCTGGGTCTGGCTTAGGGCGGTGATGAAAATGCGCTCCCAGCCGCCGTCGCCGTCCCCCGGCCGGACAAAGCGGTACTGCCGCCTGACCGCAGG
>CALGIL010000206.1 GCA_937914895.1 uncultured Angelakisella sp. | reverse complement strand
CATGGCGGCCACCGAGACGACAAAGTCGGTTTTGGCCGACAAAATATGGCCAAACAGCTCCGACATGGCCGCGCAGACGGCGGGACTGCCCCCGGCGGCGGCCAGCTCCTCCTTCTTCAGCAGATACCCGATGGACATAAAGTTGTAGACGCTGTCGATGCCGCGGTCCAGCAGACGGGGGATAAACCGGGGGTTTTTCTCCAGGTACGCGGCGGCCCCGGCGGTGTCCAGGCTGATTTCCTCCCCGCCTTTTTTCATCAGGTTGCCGTAAAAGATATTTAAAAAGCTTTTGTGGTAAATGGGGACCAAAAGGGGTGTTCCGTCAATCTGCGTATTAAAAAGCAGTAAAATTTTGCCCTTAAACAGCAAAAAGGGGCCGATGTCCCGCCCAAGCCTGTGAAAGGTCAGGTCGAAGCGCCGCTGTATTCTGGAAATGAACAAAAGCAGGTCCTCCGCGCCCATGCCGCTTTCCGCATCCAGCAGGCCGTCGCCGAAAAAGTAATGCAGAGCGGTGGAACTTTCCTTTCCGCAGTCCGACAAAACCAGCTTCCGCAGCAGCTTGGAATAGGCGGGGTCCGACAGGGGCAGGGCGGCAAAGACCTCCAGGGGCTCGTCGGGGCAGCTTGCCATAAGGTCGGACAATAAGATGCACAGCTGGTTAATCACCGGCCTTCTGCCCAGATAATACATCCCGCGCTCGGCATGGCTCAGGTTCAGGCTGGCCTCCTCCGTAAAGGCGTCGTCCAGGGCGTAGGCAATGGCGGAGGATAAAAACGTCTGCAGCTCCTCCCGGGATTCAAAGTCATAAATAACCGGAAAAATATCCGTGAGCTTTATGTGGCAGTGGGAGGAATAAATCGCCTCCGCAAAGTACTCCGCGGCCTGGCTGGTAAAGGTCTTGCGCTCCCGCATGGAGGGGACCCTGCTGCCGCCCAGGATTTTGCTCAGCCCGCTGGGCGTCATGTTCATGCTCAGGGCAAAATCCGTCTTTGGCTTTTTTGCGACGGCAATCAGTTCTTCCAGCAGCTCGTTGATTTTCATAAGAAAGCCTCCTCCCCGGTACGCAAAGCTGTTTTGCCGGTTGTCCGTGCGGCGTGCCGTTTATCAAACATTCTACCATAAAAACAACTTTTCTGTCCCCTAAAAGCAGTTAATTTCTTTTATGGTTAAAAGTACGTCCGCTTAATTTCTTTTAAAAGAAATTAAGCGGACTGTTTTCCCCATATCTTTCAAGCGAAAATGATTCCTACTTTATATACTATATTTACCAAATATATTTTTCAGGCTTTGGCAAAAAAGGCAAGGATACCGGTGGGCGTTTTCTGCCCGCCACCACAATATCAGAAGGGCCAAGCGCCTTTTTAGGAGGGAATTACATGATCAACAAGACAAAAAAGCGGCTGATGAGCTGGGTGCTGGTGCTGATGATTTTACTCAGCACCGTTTCGCCCATGAACATAGCCCTGGCAAACGAGGATACGGCGGACAGCTCTGTATCCCAAGGGGCCGAAGCGGGGGAGAAAACTTCTGCGCAGACGCCGGGGGAGGACGCCGCGGCGCCCGAAGAGAAACCGGACCAGGGCGGCGCCGAAGAAAAGGAAGAAGAGCTCCCTGACGCAGAGGAAGAACTCCCCGCCGGGGCGGGAGCGTTTTCCGCTGAGGAAAACCTTCTGGCCGCCGCCGGCTCCGCTATGCCCT
>CALGIL010000205.1 GCA_937914895.1 uncultured Angelakisella sp. | reverse complement strand
TGTCCCCGGCAATCTTTGGTTACTTTCCATTGCTGGAAAGTAACAAGCAAAAGGTAGCCCACGCTACGGCCAGGGCGGACAACAGGAAAACTATATCCATGAGCCCCCGCCGGAGGCGATAAGGGGTTTGGCCTTTTAGGCCAACATAGCGGTACGCGCAGTCCCCGTCCGCCAGGGCAGCAAAGCGCCCCCGGCAGGAATCCCCGCCGGAGGCGCTAAAATAAAAGGCTTTTACTTCATTTCCACAATCTCGTAGGCGCGGGTACCAATACCAATCTCCTCGCAGTGGGCCAGGGTATCCGCCCAGTCGGTGTCGGGGTGGGCGGAGGCAAAGCGGTCATGGCGGTGGTCCGCCCCCTGAATCAGGCTGCCCCGCATGGGCTCCTGACGGTTGGCGGCGTCCGCACAGGCCTGGTCCAGGGCCACCGGGTCAAAGGAGGCAAACATGCCCACATCGGGGATGATGGGGATGTCGTTTTCCGGGTGGCAGTCGCAGTAGGGCGAGACGTCCTGCAGCATATTGATATGGAAGCTGGGGCGGCCGTCCACCACCGCCTTGGCATATTCGGCCATCCTTCTGCCCAGAATCTCGTTGCTGTTGTCGTCGCCCTGGCAGATGGCGTCGTAGTTGCAGATGCCCAGGCACCGGCCGCAGCCCACGCACCGGTCGTGGCTGATGTCCGCCCTGCCCTTTTCGTCAAAGGAGATGGCGTCCTGGGCGCACACCCGGACGCACATCCGGCAGCCCACGCAGTTTTCTTTTTCCACCTGGGGCTTGCCCGCGGCGTGCATCTCCATCTTGCCGGCCCGGGAGCCCGAGCCCATGCCCAGGTTTTTGATGGCACCGCCAAAGCCGGCGGATTCGTGGCCCTTAAAGTGGTTGAGGGAGATGACGATGTCGGCGTCCATGATGGCCCGTCCGATTTTTGCCTCGGTGACGTACTGGCCGTCCGCCACGGGCACATACACCTCGTCGGTGCCCTTCAGGCCGTCGGCAATCAGCACCTGGCAGCCCACCGCAAAGGGGTGAAAGCCATGGCGGTGTGCCAGGTCCAGGTGCTCCAGGGCGTTTTTGCGGGAGCCCACATACAGGGTGTTGGAATCGGTCAGAAAGGGCTTTCCGCCCCGCTCCTTGATAAGGTCCACCAGCACGCGGGCGTATTCCGGGCGCAGATAGGCAAGGTTCCCCTCCTCGCCAAAGTGGATTTTAATGGCCACGTACTTGTTGTCAAAATCGATTTTGTCCATGCCGGCGCGCAGCAGCAGCCTGCGGAATTTTTCCAGCAGGCTGTGGCCAACCTCCACATGGAAGTTGGTAAAATGTACGGTTGAAGCTGGCATTTTGTCTTCCTCCTTATTCTCTCAGACAAATCGCCGTCCGCGTTTCGGCAGCCCGAATCCGCGCGGCAGATGGAGACATTATAACATGACGCACCCGCCTTTGTCACCATTTTTTGCGCCGGCCCTTTTCGGGGCCGGGGATAAGCCGCCGCCCCCCTCCCGGGCGGGCCCGCCGGAGGCGGGGGAAAATCGCACTTTTGTTTTGGGACAAAAGGTGGTACAATAAGGGGCGGTTACATACCCCATCCAAAATGCTGCAAGGAGGCAACCCCCCAATGGAACGAAAGACCTTTTATATCACAACGCCCATTTACTACCCGTCCGACAAGCTGCATATCGGACACAGCTACTGCACCACCGCCGCCGACACCATGGCGCGGTACAAGCGAATGCTGGGCTATGATGTGATGTTCCTCACCGGGACCGACGAGCACGGTCAGAAAATTGAGGAAAAGGCCAGGGCCGCCGGGGTAACGCCTAAGGAATATGTGGACCGCATTGTGGCGGGCATCCTGGACCTGTGGAAGCTGATGAACATCTCCTACGACCGCTTCATCCGCACCACCGACGACTACCATGTCACCGCCATCCAAAAGATTTTCCGGGAGCTCCACGACCGGGGCGATATTTACAAGGGTGCCTACAAGGGCAAATACTGCACCCCCTGCGAATCCTTCTGGACCGAAAGCCAGCTGGTGGACGGCAAATGTCCCGACTGCGGCGGGGAGGTCCACGACGCCGAGGAGGAGGCCTATTTCTTCCGGCTTTCCAAATACGGCGACGCCATCCTGCGGCTGTATGACGAGCACCCCGACTTTCTCAGCCCCCAGTCCCGGGTCAACGAAATGCGGGCCTTTATCAGTCAAGGGCTGGAGGATTTATGCGTCAGCCGCACCAGCTTTACCTGGGGGGTGCCGGTGGATTTTGACCCCGGCCATGTGGTGTATGTCTGGGTGGACGCCCTGTCCAACTACATCACCGCCCTGGGCTATGGCAACGACCGTTACCACGACTACGACAAGTACTGGCCCGCCGACGTCCACTTTGTGGGCAAGGAGATCGTCCGTTTTCACGCCATCATCTGGCCGGCCATGCTTATGGCCCTGGATCTCCCTCTGCCCAAAAAGGTGTACGGCCACGGCTGGCTGACCCTGGGCGGGGGCAAAATCAGCAAATCCAAGGGCAACGTGGTGGACCCCGTCATCCTCTGCCAGCGGTACGGAGTGGACGCCCTGCGGTACTTTTTGCTGCGGGCCTTCCCCTTTGGCTCCGACGGCATGTTTTCCAACGAGGCCCTCATCGGCGTCATCAACGCGGACCTGGCCAACGACCTGGGCAACCTCCTCAGCCGCACCGTCTCCATGGTGGAAAAATACTTTGGCGGCACCCTGCCCGCCGACCGCCGGGCGGGGCCCCAGGACAAGGAGCTTTTGGACCTGGCCGCCGGCCTGCGGGACCGGTACGAGGTGCAGATGGAGGCCTTTGCCTTCCAAAACGCCCTGGCGGAGGTCATGGCCGTGGTGTCCCGGGCCAACAAGTATATCGACGAAACCGCCCCCTGGGTGCTGGCAAAGGACCCGGCCGACCGGCCCCGCCTTGCCGCCGTGCTGTACAATCTGCTGGAGGTGCTGCGCCTGGCGGGCATTCTGCTGGGGCCCAACATGCCCGAATCCGGCGTTAAAATTCTGGACCAGATCGGCGCCCCCGAAAGCCAGCGCACCTGGGACAGCGCCAAGGGCTTTGGTGCCCTGTCCCCCACTGTGACGGTGCGCCGCGGCGAGGCCCTGTTCCCCCGCATCGACACGGAAAAGGAGCTGGCCCTGCTGGAGGAGGCCCGGATGACCGCCGCGGCCGGAAACCCCCGACCCCCTCTGCCCCGAAATTGTCATGGATGATTTTCAAAAGGTGGACCTGCGGGTCTGCCGGGTGGTAAGGTGCGAGGCGGTGCCCGGGGCGGACAAGCTGCTGCGCCTGGAGCTGGACGACGGCCTGGGCGGCCGGCAGATTGTCTCCTCCATCCGCCCCTGGTACAAGCCCGAGGATCTGGAGGGGCACAACATCATTGTCATCGCCAACCTAAAGCCCGCCAAGTTCCGGGGCGTCCAGTCCCAGGGTATGCTGCTGGCCGGGGACGACGCCGACGGCAGCGTAAAGGTCCTCTTCGCTGACGGCCTGCCCGCCGGCACGCGGATTCACTAAGCCGCCGGAACAGCCGGCGAGGTAAGCAAAACTGTGTAATAATTTTGCGGCTGTGCATTTTGCAAATACCTGGGGGGACTTCTTGTAAGAAGTCCCCCCAGGACCCCCCAAGAACTTTTGTGGGTCGGGTTTGCCCGTTCCTTTGGAACCTCCTGACAAAAGACGATGCAGCGAATATGGATATTCGCTGCTCGGCCTTTGTCAGGAGCAGCCGGACTGCGTCCGGCGGGCAAACCCTCCCGCAGCAAGCGTAGGGTTTTTGAAGATTCCAAAGAAACTTTTTTCCAAAAAAGTGTCTTTGGGTTAGGCGCTTTCGGGGCCAGGCAAACCCTCCCGCAGCAAGCGTAGGGTTTTTGAAGATTCCAAAGAAACTTTTTTCCAAAAAAGTGTCTTTGGGCAAGAAGCTTTCGGGAAAGGACGGCCATGATGCTGACAGGAATCTTTGACTATCACGCCCACTACGACGACCCCAAGTTTGACGGGGACCGCGCCCAGGTGCTGGCCCGGGTCCACGAGGGCGGCGTGGAGTACATCATCAACGCCGGGGCCGACCTGGAGACGTCCCGCAGCTCCATCCGTTTGGCGGAGGAGTTCCCCTTTGTCTACGCTGTGGTGGGCGTTCATCCCCAGGACGCCCAGGACGCGCCGGAGGACTACCTTGCCCGGCTGGAGGAGATGGCCGCCCACCCCAAGGTGGTGGGCATTGGGGAGATCGGCCTGGACTACCACCACACGAGGGAACACATAGAGGCCCAGCACCGGGTGTTTGAGGGGCAGCTGCAGCTGGCCGCGCGCCTGGGACTGCCGGTGGTCATCCACGACTGGGACGCCCACGAGGACACCATGAAACTCCTGCGCAGGCACCGCCCCGCGGGGGTGATGCACTGCTACTCCGGCTCGGCGGAAATGGCAAAGGAGCTGCTGCGGCTGGGGCTGTACCTGGGCTTTACGGGGTCGGTCACCTACAAGGGCGCCCGGCGGGCTTTGGAATCCGCCGCGGCGGCGCCCCTGGACCGAATCCTGACTGAAACGGACGCCCCCTACCAAACCCCGGAGCCCTTTCGGGGCAAACGGTGCGACAGCGGCCTGCTGCCCTATACCATCCGGACCCTGGCGGACATTAAGGGTGTGGACCCCCAGGAGATGGCCCGCATTGCAGGCGAAAACGCCCGGCGGCTGTTTGGAATTTAAGACGTATCGATGTTGGAAAAGGCGTATCCTTTTGGGTACGCCTCAGGCTGTCAAAAAGCACTTGCGTGAGATAACACACCAGGAGAATCGTGTGAAAGGGGGGCGGCAAGCCCCCCCTTCCGCGTCAAGGCGCGCATCGTGCGCCGGATTATCCGTCCGCAGGCGGCAAACTAAAAGAAGCATCCCCGGGGTGCTTCTTTTAGTTTGCTCTTTTGGGGGGCGTGGGGTCGTCGGTAAGGCCCGCCAGGTAATCCAGGCTGACCCCGTAATACTGCGCCAGCCGCACCGCCAGGCGCAGGGGCAGCTCCCGCTCGCCCCGCTCGTACTTGGACAGCAGGGACTGGTCGCAGCGGAGGTCCCGCGCCACCTGCTGCTGCCGAATGTCCCGGTCCTCGCGCAGGTCCCTGATCCTCAGCTTCATCTGCATCACCAAAGCCACTATAATATAGGCGGCGTATTCCTTTTTAGTTTTAGGACTATTTGTCCTATTATGGCGGCAGGACAATAACCGCCTGCCTTTTGCACGCTGGCAAAGCAGGCGGAACTTTTAATTTGTCCGTTTGGGGGGCGTGGGGTCGTCGGTGCGCCCCACCAGATAATCCAGGCTGACCTTATAATATTCGGCAATCCGGATAAGGGCCTCCACCGGTATATGGATCACGCCGTTTTCATAATCCGAATAGGTACCCTGTTTAATATGGAGGAGCTCCGCCATTTCCCTCTGTCGGATATCGCGGTCCTCCCGCAGCGCTTTGATTCGCGGAAGCTGCAATCGTATCACCTCGACACGATCTTACATGATTGGCCCAACCCATCTTGACAATTATCGGTCGTGCCGATATAATTTGCGTGAGGTGACGCTATGCCCACACTCATTGATGCCATTTATGAAGGAATCCTCTGCCCGGTGGACCATATCGACCCCCCGGATACACCCGAAACCCGGCAGGCGGAGCGGTGCAGCCAGGAGGCCTATTGTACGCTGGCCGAACAGCTGACGGACGAACAGGCGCAGCTGCTGGAGGCCCTGCTGGACTGCCGGAGCGGCTACGAAGCCCTGGTGCACCGCCAGGCGTTTGCAGAAGGCTTTCGCCTGGGGTGCCGCCTGATTGGCGAGGTCTGCCGGCAGGAGCCCGCCCCGGCGGCCCGGTAAGGTACGGCGGGGCGGTACAATACAAAAAACAAAAAGCGGACAGGACCCCCATCCTGCCCGCTTTTGCTGTCCCCCTATTCCAGGGGGAACTGGGAAAGGTCCGCCGTCACCGAGCGGTTTTTCCACCGGCCGGACAGGTAGAAGCCGCCCGTGATGATAAGGCCGATGACCCAGCCGATGGCAAAGCAGAAAAACATGCTGTCCCGGCCAAAGTAGTGGTCCAGAATGTAGGCGGAGGGTATCCGCGCCAGCCACTGGGAGACGATGGAGGACACCATGGGGGTCATCATCTCCCCCGCCCCGCGCATGGTGCCGTTTAGGATAAACTGAAAGGCCAGCAGGAAGTAGAAGGGGCAGACCCGGTACAGATAGGCCATGCCCGCGTCGATGACCACCGGCTTGTCGCTGAACCGCCGCAGCAGCAGCGGGCCCGCCGCAACCAGCAGCAGTGCCGCCGCCATCCCCACCACGGTGGCCAGAATCAGGGAGGCCTTGGTGCCCTCCCGCACCCGGTCCATCCGCCCGGCGCCGATATTCTGCCCCGCATAGGTGGTGGTGGCGGTGGCAAAACTCTGGATGGGCATAAACACAAAGGTATCCAGCTTGTTGGCGCCGTTGTACCCGGCCATAAAGTCGGAGCCGTAGCCGTTGACCAGGGCCTGCAGCAGCATGACGCCCAAGGAAAAAAGGGCCTGCTGGATGCCGGCGGGGATACCCAGCCGCAGGATCTCCTTAAACAGGTCTTTGTCAAAGGTCATTTTGCGAAAGTCGATGTGGAGCTCCGGGTATTTGCGGTTGATGTAAAATACTCCGAAGATCCAGGAGAAAAACTGGGCGATGATGGTGGCCACGGCCACGCCGGCTACGGCCCAGCCAAAGGCCACCACAAACAAAAGGTCCAGCACGATGTTCATGACGCAGGCAACGGCCAGAAAAATCAGCGGGGTGCGGCTGTCCCCCAGGCCCTGGAGGATGCCGGCGTTGACGTTGTAGCCCAGGCTGCCGATAAAGCCCGCAAAGATGATGAGCATGTACAGGTGGGCGTCGGGGTAGGTGTCCGCGGGCACCCGGATAAGGTGCAGCAGCGGCCCGCTGACCAGCATCCCAAGGATGGTCATGGGAACGGCCCCGGCCAGCATCCCCTTATAGATGGTGTCCACGGTGCGCTTGACCCGGTCCATGTCCCGGGCGCCGTAAAACTGGGACACCATAATGGTGGCGCCCATACCCAGCCCCATAAACAGAGAGCTGATCATAAAGATGATGGGAAAGCCGGTACCCACCGCCGCCAGGGCAACGGAGCCCACAAACCGTCCCACCACCATGCTGTCCACCATGTTGTACAGCTGCTGCAGCACGTTGCCGGCCAGCAGCGGCAGGGCAAAGGCGGCAATCAGCGTCATGGGCTTTCCCACTGTCATGTCGGTCATGCCGGAGGTTTTACCATTCATAGAAGCCTCTTTTCTTGCGTCTTTCGCACAATCGTATCCGCACTATTCTACTCCTTTGGGGGGGATAAAGCAAGACAATTTGCCCGGCGCGGTCTTGCCCGCACCCCCCCGCAGGTGATACAATGGGTCCAGCGCAATGCCCAATTTCTGCCAAGGGAGGACAGACGTCATGGACAAGCTGCTGCTGCGGGGCGGCACCCTGCTGGATGAGGAGGCCCGGCTGACCCGGGATACGGACCTTTTGGTGGAGGGCGGCGTCATTGCGGCCCTGGGCCAAAACCTGGACCCCGCCGGCGCCCGGGTGGCGGACTGCGCCGGCATGGTCGTCTCTCCAGGGCTGCCGGTGCTCCACGCCCACAGCCCCATGCACATCCTGCGGGGCCTTGCCGAGGACGTGGACGCCGACGACTGGTTTAACAAGGAAATCTGGCCCTATGAGAGCAAGATCACCCCCGAGGACATCTATTGGGGCACCCGGCTGTGCTGCGCCGAAATGGCGGACTGCGGGGTGACGGTGTTTGCCGACCACTACTTTGAGGCGGAATCGGTGGCCCGGGCGGTGCGGGACAGCGGCCTGCGGGCGGACATTGCCAGCACCGCCTTTGCCATGGACGGGGATGCCGCCGGGGACATTGCCGAGACCCGGCGCCTGCTGGGGCTGTTTGCCGGGGACGACCGGGTCCGCATCCGGTACGGGCCCCACTCCACCTATCTCTGCACGCCCCAGGCCCTGGGGGACCTGGTGGCCGCCGCCAAAGCGGACGGCGTGGGCATCCACATCCATATGTCCGAAAGCCAAGAGGAGGAGCGCGCCAGCCTTCGCCTGTACGGCAAGTCCCACTGCCAGGTCCTTGATGCGGCGGGGGGCTTCGGCCTCCCCTGCATTATGGCCCACGGCCTGTGGATGACCGAGGAGGACCTGGCCCTGCTGGGGCCGGACACCTTTGTGGCCGCCTGCCCCAAGACCTATCTGAAGCTGGGCATGGGCCGGGGCACCCTTTGGGACCACTGGCAGCGGCTGAACCTGTGCATCGGCACCGACGGTGCCGCCAGCTCCAACACCGTCAGCGCCCTGGAGCAGGCGCGGCTGTTTGCCCTGGTGGGCAAGCTGGAGGGCCGGGCCGCGGAATTCCGTCTGGAGGACATCTGGCGGATGCTGATGCGGGGCCACCGGGCCATGGACTTTGGCACCGGCGTTTTGGGGGTGGGTGCCCCCGCGGACCTGGTGGTCTGGGACCTGAACGACCCGGGCACCGCGCCCCTCTATAATCCTCTGGCGGCCATTTTGTACAGTGCCGACCGGACCAACGTCCGCCACACCCTGGTGGCCGGCCGGTTCCTTAAGCGGGACGGAAAGCCCGTCCAAGATCCGGCGGAGCTGCTGGCCCAGGCCGACCGCTGCGCCCGAGGCATCTCCGCCCGGGGCAAGGGCGTCAGCAGGCTGTTCTTCTGACTTCTGATTTCTAACTTCTGCGAGGGGGTGAGCGCTTGGATCTGAACCGTCTGTGGGACAGGCTGCCCCAAAACAGCTTTTTTTTCCTGGTCCGCCACCTGGTGGAGCAGTACTTTGACCACAAGGTCAACCGTTCGGCGGCGGCCATGACCTACTACCTGGTCTTTTCCTTCTTCCCCCTTATCACCCTGGGCAGCAGCATTCTGTCGTTTTTGCAGCTGCCCCCGGATTTTACCGCTGGGCAGGTCCAGGGCATTCTGCCCCCCCAGGTCGTCGACATTGTCTCAAGCTTTCTGGGGCACGTCAACCAAACCCCCTCCGGCGGCCTCTTTGCCTTCAGCCTTGTGTTCAGCCTTTACTCCCCCATGCGGGCGGCGGATTACCTGCTGGAGTGCATCGGGGTGGCCTACAATACCGAAAACCATCGCAGCGCCTGGAAGCATACCCTTATTGTGGTGCTGTTCACCATTTCGCTGCCCATTATGCTGCTGGTGTCGCTGGTGGTGCTGGTAATGGGCGAAAACCTGCTGACCTTCCTCAGCCTGCACCTTCCCATTGCGGAACACCAAATTTCCCTTTGGGTCAACCGCCGGTTTTTGTACCTGGCGGCCATCATTTTTGCGGTGCTGTGCGCCCTGTACTGGCTGGGCCCCGGCATCCGCCCCCGGGTGCGGCACGTCCTCCCCGGGGCGGCGGCGGCCATGGTCGCGCTGCTGGCCATCTCCATGGGCCTTTCCTACTATGTGGAAAACATCGGCAACTACTCGGTGGTGTACGGCTCCCTGGGGGCCATCATGGTGCTGCTGCTGTGGCTGTATTTAAGCTCCATGGCGCTGATTATGGGGGCGGAATTCAACCGCGCCCTGGGCAAGCTGCGGGGGGAGCGGGTCTGGGCCCGGGAAAAGCGGGAACAGCCGCCCGCCCCGCCGACGAAAGGAGACTTTGATGAATAAGCCGACCGGCCTGGTCCCATACCGGGACGACTTTCGGGGGGCGCTGCTCCCCATGATCGCCGATTTCTTTGACTTCCACCGGGGACTGCTGGACAAAGCTCCGGAGGAGGACCTCCTGGGCGACGCCGCCCAGGTGTTGGAGGAATGGCGGGACCAGGGCCTTGCCCTGGTGACCGAAGGGGACACCCCCGTGGGCTTTGCCCGCATGGCCCCCCGGGGCGGCCCGGTGGTGTGGCTGGAGGACCTGTACGTCCTGCCCGCGTACCGGGGCCGGGGCATTGCCACCCGGGCCGTGACCCTGTGCGAGGCCTACGCCCGGGAGGTGCTGGAGGCCCCCGCCCTGTGTGTGGAGGTGGTGTCCCGGAATCTGGACGCCATGCGCCTTTACCGGGGGCTGGGCTTTGACAGCATCAGCATGATTACCCTGCGCAAGGAACTGGACGGGGAAAACCCCCGCCAGACCCCCACCCCCTTTCAGGGAATGGAATTTTTTACCTGACCGCGGGGGGCTCAAAGGAGGCGTTTGTTTGGACCTGACCATCCGTCCCGAGGCGCCGGAGGACCGCCGCGCTGTGGAGGAGCTGGCCCGGGAGGCCTTTTGGAACCACCACGTCCCCGGCTGTGACGAGCACTACCTGCTGCACCACATCCGGTCCTCGGCGGACCTCATCCCCCAGCTGAATCTGGTGGCCGTCCTGGACGGCCGGATTGTGGGGCACATCCTGTACACCCGCTCCTGGGTGGTAGACAAGGCGGGCTCCCGCCATGGGACCCTTACCTTCGGCCCCCTTTCGGTCCACCCGGACCACCAGCGCAGGGGCATCGGCAAGGCCCTTATCGCCCACACCCGGGACCTGGCCCGGGGGATGGGGCACCGGGCCATCATCATCTACGGTCACCCGGGCAACTACTGCGGCAGCGGCTTTAAAAGCTGCGCCCACTACGGCATCACCGACGCCCAGGGGCTGTACCCCTCCTCCCTGCTGGTGCTGGAGCTGTACCCCGGCGCCCTGGACGGCATCGCGGGGGTCTTTGCCGAAAGCATCGATTTTCAGGTGGACCCCGGGGGTCTTGAGGCCTTCGACCGCGGCTTTCCGCCCAAGGAAAAGGCGGTCACCCCCGGCCAGGAGGAATTTTTTATCAACAGCCACTCCTTTGTGCAGCCAGACGTTCAACGCTAGCCGCTGGAAATTAGTCGTTACGGGGGAACCGCCATGTGCGCGGTTCCCCCGTTCTCAGCTCTGACTTCTATCAGTCCTTCCAAATAAACACCGGGATGGGCGGGTCGCCGGTGCGGTTGACAAACCGGGAGACCAGCACGGTATAGCGGGCCGGGTCCACCGTCTCCAGCCAGGCAAGCACGGCGTCCCGCTCCCCATAGCCGCTGGCCCCGCCGCAGTAGACACACAGGGACAGCACCCCGCCGGGGCGCAGAAGGCCAAGGCTCTGCTCCAGGGCGGGGATGGTGGTCGCCCCGGTGGTGCGGATGTCATGGTCCCCGCCGGGCAGCCACCCCAGGTTAAAGACGATGGCATCCACTGTCTCCGGCGCAGCGTAATCGGCAAGATGAGCGTGGCTGTCCCGGACCACCCGGGCGTTATGGAGCCCCTCCCGGGCCAGCAGCGCCCGGGTGGCGGCCACCGCCTCCTCCTGGATGTCCAAAGCCAGCACCCGGCCGGCCTCCCCCGCCAGGCGGCAAAGGAGGGCCGTATCCCGCCCCCGTCCCGCGGTGGCGTCGATGCAGAAGGCGCCGGGGCGCACCTCCTCCCGCAAAAACCGGTGGGCCAGTGCCAGGGTGTTCAGTTGGTTCATGAACAAGTCCCCCTGTTTTCTTAAATTTACTTTATCATCATATCACAAAATCCGCGACTTTCTCCACCGGGTTTGGTGCCCTGGCGGGCAGGGGCTGCGTGACCGCTATGTTGGCCCAGGGGCCAAACCCTTTTTGCCCTCCGGGGCGGGGTTCTGCTTTTAGCCAAAGTTGGCTTCTTCACTGTATGGAGCGCAGTCCCATGCCCTTTTATCGCCTCCGGCGGGGATTCCTGTCGGAGGCCTTTTTGCGCCCTGCCGGGCGGGGTTCTGCTTTTAGCCAAAGTTGGCTTCTTTACTGTATGGAGCGCAGTCCCATGCCCTTTTATTGCTTCCGGCGAGGCCCCATGGATATGGTTTTTTTGTTGCCCGCCCCGGTCGCGGCGTGGACCGGCTTTTGTTTGTTACTTTCCAGCAATGGAAAGTAACCAAAGATTGCCGGGGTACCC
>CALGIL010000204.1 GCA_937914895.1 uncultured Angelakisella sp. | reverse complement strand
CATAGTGGGTGGTGGCGGCCATGACCACCCCCTTGGCCCGAAAGGCCTCCAGAATGGCCACGGCCAGGGCGGCGCCCTCCACCGGGTCGGTGCCGGCGCCCAATTCATCCGTGAGGACCAGACACCGGCCGTCGGCCTCCCGCAGAATGGAAATGATGTTGGTGATGTGGCTGGAAAAGGTGCTCAGGCTCTGCTCGATGCTCTGTTCGTCGCCGATGTCGGCCAGCACCGCCCGGAACACCGGCACACAGCTGCCGTCGGCCACCGGCAGCATCAGGCCGCAGGCCGCCATGAGGCAGAGGAGGCCCAGGGTCTTTAATGCCACCGTTTTGCCGCCGGTGTTGGGCCCGGTGATGACCAGCGTGTCAAAGCCGTCCCCCAGGCGCAGGTCCACCGGCACCACCTTTTCCTTGGGGATAAGGGGGTGCCGCGCCCGGTTCAGGCGCACCACAAAGTCCTCCCGAATGTCGGGCACCGTGGCCCGCATCTCGTCGGCCAGGCGGGACTTGGCAAACAAAAGGTCCAGCTCCACCAGGGCGTCAAAGCTGTCCAGAATGCCGTCGGCGGAGGCCCCCACCCTGCCGGAAAGCTCCAGCAGAATGCGTTCCACCTCCTGGTGCTCCTCCCGCTCCAGCATGCGGATCTCGTTGCCCGCCTCCACCACCGCCATGGGCTCCACAAAGACGGTGGCGCCGCTGGAGGAGGTGTCGTGGATCATCCCCCGCAGCTCGTTTTTCATCTCCGCACGCACCGGCACCACAAAGCGCCCGTCCCGCATGGTGATGATGGGGTCCTGGAGCACCTTGGCGTACTGGGGGCTGCGGACGATCTGGTCCAGGCGGTCCCGGATGTTCTGCTGGGCCCGGCGGATTTTCCGCCGGACGTCGGCAAGGGCGGGGGAGGCGTGGTCGGCCAGCTCCTCCTCGTTTAAGATGGCCCCGTCAATCTCCTCCTCCAGGGCCTTGTCGGGGCGCAGGGCCTCAAACAGGTGGTCCACCGAGGGCACCGGGTCCTCGTGCTGGCGCCGCCAGTCGTCCATGTTGCGGATGACCTTGAGCACCCGGCAGACGGACATGAGCTCCGGAATGGACAGGCGGGCGCCCACCTGGGCCCGGCGGATGGCCTCGCCCATGTCGGGGATGCCGCCAAGGCCCGGGGTGCCGTACCGGGCGGTAAGGCCGCTGACGTCGGCGGTGCGGGCCATGGCCGCCGCCGCATCGCGGAAATCGTGCTGGGGGCGCAGGTCCAGGGCCGCCCGGTGGGAGGCCTCGCTGGTGGTCTTTTCCGCCAGCAGGGCCAGCACCTTGTCCAGCTCCAGGGCGCGCAGATGTTTATTCATGGAAGTACCTCTCTATCCTTTTGGGGGGCACTGCACCCAGCCCAGGTCGCCGGCCTGGCTGCGGATAAGCAGCCAGGGGGAGCGGTCCTCGATGACCGACACCACCTCGCCGGGGCGGACGGGTGCAAAGGCGGACAGGTGGAAGCGGGTGCGAAGCTGCCCGTCCACCTGAATGATGTGTTCGTTTTTGACAAGGCCCACCTGGCCGGAGTGGTGCATCCGCACCCGGCTGAAGGCGGGGCCGCCCTCCAAAAGGTCAAAGGAGGGGTGGAGATAGGTGACCCGGACAAAGCCGGAGTAATCCCCCGGGGCGGCAAAGTCAAGGGTGCGCTTGGGATAGCCGTCGGCCCGGGCGGAGGAAAACCGCAGGGGCGCGCCGGGGCCGTCCTTTTCCACCACCAGGGCATTGAGGCAGCCCCCCAGCAGGATTTGCGCGCCGCCGTCCAGGGCGATGCTCCGCCGCTCCCGGCTGATGGCGGGGCCGTCGCCGTGGCCGGCCTCGTCGTTGTTGCGGGCGGGCAGATGCCCCGCCGCCACCCACTTGCCCACCCGGTGGCGGGCCTTAAAAAAGGCGGGCTGCCGCAGCACCAAGTCCTGCCGGCTGTCCTGCCAACGGGGCAGGTCCTCCACCCCGGCGTGGACAAACAGCATGTCCGGGGTGTCAATGGCCAGGGGCAGGGCCGACAGCCATTCCAGGGCCGGGCCGCAGCGGTCCAGCAGGCTGTCCCGGACGGCGGCGTAGTTTTCCGGGGTCACATCGCCCAGGCCCAGCTCCCTTGCGGCCACCGACAGAATATTCCGGGGCAGGCCCTCTATTTTCTTCATCAAAGCGTCCATGTCGTCGTAAAAGCACAGGGACCGGGACCAGAGGTCCACGTTGCCCGCCAGGGCGTGGG
>CALGIL010000203.1 GCA_937914895.1 uncultured Angelakisella sp. | reverse complement strand
CTCCCAGGTGAGCTACGCCCCCAAATCAATCGCCCTGCATGTGGTGCAGAACGCTTGATTATTATACCCAATCTACCGGGCCGTGTCAAGGGGCCGGGCGCAAAATCTTGGCTATAAAATCATCTTGTGCTTTCGGGTCCGTCAGGGGCGGCGCTCCCGGCGCAGCATGGCACCCCGGGGCAGCGGCCCGCCGCAGGGCAGCTGGAAGGCCATATCGGGGTGGGGGGTGCTGTCCATGGGCTCCCCCGCCCCGTCAAACAGGGCTGGCACCTGGATCTCCCGGGGCCGGGCGCCGGGGATGAGGGCCTCCAGGGTATCCCCCACGGCGAACTTATTCCGCTGGCGGCAAAGGAGCCGCCCGGCGGTGGGATCGTAGCCCTCCACCACCGCCACCACATCCCAAAGGCGGAGGTACCCCCCGTCTTCCAGGCGCTGGCCCCGGTTCGGCGGGCCGAAAAAGAACCCGGAGGTATACGCCCGGTGGCTCACCTTGCGGACCTCCTCCTCCAGCCAGGGGGGACAGCGGTAGCCGCCGGGGTCCCCGGCCCACAGGTCCACGGCCTGGCGGTAGGCGCCGGTGACGGCCGCCACATAGTAGGCGGATTTGGCCCGGCCCTCAATTTTAAGGGAGGAGGCCCCCGCCCCGATGACCTTATCCAAAAACCCGATGGCGCACAGGTCCTTGGCGTTAAGGATATAGCTGCCGCCTTCGTCCTCGCCGATGGGGTAGTACTCCCCCGGGCGCTTTTCCTCCACCAGGCGGTAGTTCCAGCGGCAGGGCTGGGCGCAGGCGCCCCGGTTGGCGTCCCGGCCGGTGAGGTACTGGGACAGCAGGCACCGCCCCGAGAAGGAGACGCACATGGACCCGTGGACAAAGACCTCCAGCTCCAGGCTGCGGGGGGTGTTCTCCCGGATGCCGTGGATCTCCTCCAGGGTCAGCTCCCGGGCCAGCACCACCCGGGAGGCCCCCAGCCGGTGGAGCTCGGCCGCGGTCAGATAGTTGGTCACCCCCGCCTGGGTGGACACATGGACCGCCACCTCCGGCGCAACGCGGCGGGCGGCCATGAGCACCCCGATGTCCGCCGCGATGAAGGCGTCCACCCCCGCGTCCCGGGCCTCCCCAAGGGTCTGTTCCAGCAGGGGAATCTCCTCGTTGCGCGGCAGGGCATTGCAGGTGTAATACACCTTTGCCCCTCGGCCATGGGCCAGGGCGCAGGCGTCCTCCAGCTCCCGGGGGGTAAAGTTTTTGGGGCCGGCCCGCATGGTCAGACTGCCGCCCCCCAAATAGACGGCGTCCGCCCCGTAGGTCAGGGCGGCCCGAAAGCTCTCCATATCCCCGGCGGGGGCCAGCAGCTCGGGCTTTTTTCCCTTTGTCCCATCCATCCGGGTCACCTCACAGCAGCCAAAGCTGCAAAAAATACAAAACCAGCAGATGCGCCGGGTAGTAGGCGTAAAAGAACCACCGCCCCCCGGGCAGGGGCCGGCCCTTCTCCCCGCTGGCGCGGGAGATGAAAAAGAGGCTCCCCAGCACCCCCAGGTGCATCACCGAGGAGAAGAGCGCCCGGCCCAGGTCCCGCCCGTCCACAAGGACCGGCCCCAGGCCCATGTCCAGCACCATCAGGGCCGCCAGCAGGACCATGGCGCGGTTCCGGCCGGCGGGGCGGTCCCGGAAGGTATAAAAGATGAGGCACATGGCCACGCCGTAGTAAGCCCAATCCCCCGCCAGCGAAAGCACCAGGATAAGGACGGTGAGCAGCACCCGCAGCCCCCTGTCCGCCACCTTGTCCTGGACCCGGATGGCCAAAAGGCCCAGGCACAGGGTGTACAGCACGTTAAGCTGATGGCCGAAGGGGCCCATGGTCAGGAACAGCGAAAAGGGGATTTGGGACAGCACCGCAAAGCCCGCCAGCCGCAGCAGGTAGGCGCGGAAGGACCGGGTATGCACATAGCCCTGGGCGATGGACCAGCACATGATGGGGGCGGTCAGGCGGCCCACAAAATGCAGGACCTGCCCCAGCACCGAGGCGGTGGGGACAAAGGCCCAGGCGATGTGGTCAATGGTCATGGCAGCAATGGCGATGACCTTAAGGGCGTTGGACGAAAAGCTGAGGGCGGGCTTTGCGGTCTCCAAGGGCTTTACCTCCTTTATGGCAGGGCGCGGGATGGCCAGCATCCCGTCTGGGTGACCACCAGCTTCACCGGGCGGTCCCAGGGGTCGGCGGGAATCTTTTGAAGGCGCCAGCAGTCCCAGCAAAGGGCCAGGGCCGTTCCGGGGAAGTCCTCCAGAAACCGGTCGTACCAGCCGCCCCCATACCCCATCCGCAGCCCCGCCCCGTCGGCGGCCAGGGCCGGCACCACGCAAAGGGTACCGGCGCCGGGGGTCACCGGGGGACAGCGGCGGGGGTCCGGCTCCCAAAGGGCCATGGGGGCGGGCATAAGGGCATCCTCCCCCCGGTATTCCAAAAAAACCAGGCGGCGGGTTTGGTAGTCGCACCGGGGCAGGGCCACCGTCCTGCCCTCCCCCAGGGCCGCCGCAATCAGGCCGTGGGTGTCAATCTCCCGGGGGGTGCTGTAATAGGTGAGGATGAGGTCCGCCCCCGCCCAGGCGGGCAGGGCCCCCAGGCGTCGGAGCATCTCCCCCTCCCCCGCCGCCTTTTCCTCATGGGAAAGGCCCTCCCGCCAGGCAAGTGCCTCCCGGCGCAGGGCCTCCTTGGCGGGGTTAGTCACGGGCCTGCATGGCGGCGCGGATGCTGGCGGCCTCCCCGGGGCCCTTCAGGGCGGACACCAGGGCCAGGGCAAAGTCCAGGGCCACGCCGGCGCCCCGGGCGGTGATGAACCGTCCGTCCACCTCCACCGGCTGCCCGGTATAAACGGCGCCCTCCAGCTGGTCCTCGTAACCGGGAAAGCAGGTGGCCCGTCGGCCCCGCAGCAGGCCTTTTTTGCCCAGCACATAGGGGGCGGCGCAGATGGCGGCAATCCACAAATCCTCCCCGGCGGCGTAATCCAGGCACCGCTGCACCTGCTCCGACTGCTCCAGGTTGGCCGCGCCGGGCATTCCCCCGGGCAGCACCACCATAGTCAGGTCCCGGCAGTCCAGCTGGCGGGCCTCCCAGTCGCAGACCACCGTAATGCCGTGGGCGCCGGTAATCTCCCGGCCGCCCACGCCCACCAGCCGGACCTCCACGCCGGCGCGGCGCAGCACATCCGCGGGGGTCAGGGCTTCCACTTCCTCAAATCCCGGGGCAAGAAACAATGCAACCATGTGACGGCCTCCTCTCTAATAGCAGCTGGAAATAAAAAATAGTAGAAACGGCAAATGACAATGGCAATAAACAATGATGGAATCGCCTAAGGGGCGATGGCGTTTTGTTTCAGTCCAGCACCAGGGAAAAATAGGCAGACTGGGTGGGGGGTACCCCATCCCGCCACCGGGCCACCGCAAAGGCCTCCGCCGACAGGCCCAGTTGGGGCGCCCAGTCGGGCCGGGTGCGGACCTCCACCCGCCAGCCGGGAAAAGCCCCCGCCATGCCGGCCAGGGCCCCGGGGAGGTCCCCCGGCGGGGCCAGCAGCTCCTTGAGGTGTAGGATGCCGTCATAGGTCTCGGCCACGGCGCAGCCCGCCCCTTCGTCCAAAAGGTAAAGCCCCCCGTCCGCCAGGGCGGAAAAGGCCTGCTGGTAGCCAAGGGCCCCTTCGTCCCAGACGCCGTGGGGGAGGTCCGCCAGCAGACGCTCCCGGGCGGCCAGGTATTCCCCGGGGGCGCAGCGGCGGGGGGTCATGGGCGGCCCCTCCCTTGGGGGGCGGGGCTCCCCAAGGCCCAGGGACCCAAAGGGGCCGTACCCCAGCTGCCGGTAATAATCAAACAGGGACGCGGACGCGGGCACCAGGGCCACCAGCCCCGCCCCCCGCGCCAAAACGGTATCCCACACAAAGGCCATCAGGTCCACCCCGATGCGCTGTCCCCGAAAATCCGGGTGGACCCCCAGGGAATAGACATAGGCGCCGGGGACATCCCCCCCGGGACGGGCCAGGGCAAAGGGCAGGGCAAAGACAAAGGCCACCGGGCGGCCGCGGCTGTCCGCCGCCACCATGCACTCCTCCGGGCGCCAGCGCCGGTCCAGCAGCAGCTGGCGGTAGGCCGGCTCTTCGCCGAAGCACAGGTCGCTCAGGCTCTCCAGCTGTGGCCGGTCCCCAAGGCGGCTGACGCGGTACTCCATGGCCCTCTCCCCTTTCCTCAGTCCACCCAGGCAGCCGTCCACTTGCGCAGCAGAAGGTCGGGGTAATAGGACAGCTTGGACTTGCGCAGGCCGTCGTCCCCGTTGTCGTCCTCCCGGTTAATAAACTCCACCTGGGGATATTTTTCCAGGATGTGGCGCACCATTTCCCGGTTGATGGTGGGGTAGGCGCCGGCCACGTCGTAATAGGCCTTTTCCAGGTGGATGTCAAAGGCCCGGGTGCCCAGGGGCGACGCCACCGAGTAGGCCACCACCCGGCCCTCCGCCCGCAGGAGGCCGCCGGTAAAGTCCATCTCGTCGTAGTGGCGGAACATCCGGTGGATGGCACTGATCTCCTCCTGCAGGGACAGGTCGTGGCCCCAGTCGTTTAGCTGTTCCCACACCTTGTTCATCTGACGCACCTCCTCCATGTTGTCGGGGGTGATGGGCTCGAAGGTCCAGTCGGGGTGCTCCTTTTCGAAGCGGTTGACAAAGTTGCGCTTGGCGTGAAGCTTTTTGCCGGCCAGGGTGGCCAGCTTTTGGGCGTCGTAGACGTAATCGAAGTAGTCCCGGGGGGCCTCGTACCGAAAGCGGCCGGGAAAGGCCTCCTCCAGGGCGGCCTTTTCCCCGTCGTCCATCCCCCACAGGACAAAGGGCCGGCCCGACGCCCGGGCGTGCTCCTCCATGGCCAAAACGGGCGGGCGGAGGTCCCCGTCCCCCATGGGGTAGCCGTAGCTGTCCGGGGTCTCCACCAAAATCCAGTTTTCGTACCGACACCACAGCTGCTGGTACTGCTTGGCCCACAGGTAGATGGTGGCAAAATTGTAGTGGCTGCCAATAAAGTCATGGGTCCTCAGCCAGGCGTCAAAGACCGGCATATCCTGGACCGTAATATCCTGAAACGATAACATAAAACAGAAATCATCCTTACTTTGTTTGTATCAACACTTTGCTTGCATCAGCGGCAGGGCCGCCTCCCGCACCAGGCCGGCAATGACCTCCGGCGGATGGGGCGCCCCGTCCCGGGAGCAGGAAATGACCTGCCAGCCCAGCTTTTGGGCGCCGTACAGGGCCGCCTGGCGGCAGGAGAGAAGATATTGGAAGTCCGCCTCGTGAATATCCCGCTTTTCCTCGTGGCCCTGGTAGCGCCGGGACAGAAGCATCCGGGACACCTCCGGCTCCATATCCAGGTAGAGCACCAAATCCGGCCGGGGCAGGCCCACCCGGTCATATTCCAGGTCGTCCTGCCACCGGAGGTAATCGTCCCACTGGTCCCGGGGCAGACGGGACATTTGGTGGGCCACGTTGGAGGTGGCGTACCGGTCGGCCACAATGAGCCGCCCCTGGTCGTAATCCTTTTTCCAGCCCGTGAGGAAGCTGGCGTACCGGTCCACCGCAAAAAAGAGGGACGCCCCGTAGGGGCTTACCTCCGCCATGGTGCCCAGCCTGCCGCTGAGGTAAAGGCGCACCAGGGCCGAGGATTCCTCCTTGTAATCGGGAAAGGAGATGTGCTTATACTCCTGGCCCATGCGGGTCAGCCAGCCGCCCAAAAGCGCCGCCTGGGTGGCCTTGCCCGAGCCGTCCAGGCCCTCCAGGACCAAAAGCCTACCCATGGGGATCCTCCTTCAGCCGGCGATACGCCTGGCGCACCTCCTGGATTTTGCCGCAGGTCATTTTGCCCTCGGGGCAGGGGCCGTCCAGGCAGGGCGGGCCGCTGTGGGCAAACAGGGTGGGGGCCGCCTCCAGCACCAGCCGGAGCATCTCTTCCGCCAGGGCGCGGATCTCCCACTGGGCGCGGTTGCAGCACCGGTGGCGGAAAAAGTTTTGCAGGCCGCGGGCGTTCATGGTCACCACCAGCTTGGTGGCGCAGGCGTTGGGCAGCACAAACCGGGCGTCCTCGATGGCCGACTTTTCCGCCGCCCGGGCCGCCGCCTTTTCCTCCATGCCGGCACGGAGGTTTTCCTCCAGGTGTTTCTCCTTAAGGAGGGCCGTCAGGCGCTCATAGTGGCGCTGGTCCTCCTCCATGGCCCCCAAAAACTCCTCCCGCGCCTCGGGGATGGCTTCAATCTCGGGGGGAATCACGTACTCAAAGGCCTTCTCCCGGACATAGCGCTGGCTTTGGACGCTGTAGGATGCGATGCGGTGCCGGGTCAGCTGTGCCAGCAGCGACCGGGACACCCCCTCCACCCCAAAGGTAAAGGAGGCGTGTTCGATGGGGCTTTCGTGGCCAAGCTCCCCCAGCATCTCCACA
>CALGIL010000202.1 GCA_937914895.1 uncultured Angelakisella sp. | reverse complement strand
CCCCCCATCGGGGTGGAGGCCTCCTGCCACTCCTGGCGGATGCCCTGAAAAGCGGGGACCATAAGCAGGGTGGCCAGGGGGACCTGAAAGTATACGTAAATCATCCGAAGGCCGGCGGAGGTGTACAGGTTGTAGTTTGCCAAAAACTCAATGCCGAATTCCTTGCCAAACTGCACCATCAGGCCGGAGTTGCCCAGCAGGATCATGTAGGCAAAGGCAAGGGGGACCCCCGCAAAGTTGGAGGTCATGTTAAGGACCGTAAGAAAGGCCTTGCGCAGCCTGCTGCCCTCGCCCGCGCTGTGGGCCGCCATGGCGCCGAAGAAGGCGATGACAATGCCGATGACGGAGGAGAGGAGCGAGATGACAATGGAGTTGAGAATGGCCTTTTGGTACAGCGGACGGGAAAAAATGGCCTGGTAATGCTCCAGGGTAAAGCCGAAGGAGCCCTCCGGCATAAAGGAGTTGAAGATGATCATGAGCAGCGGAATGACCTCAAACAAAATGGCCACCACAAGAAAGGGGAGAAACGCCAGCAGGTAGATGGCGTGGCTGCGGCCCTTTTTCCGCTTGGTCTTATATTCCATAAAAACCTCCGTTCTGCCGCCCGGGGCGGCCAGGTGTAAAAATGGACCAGTCCTATGGCCGGGGGCCGGGGGCCTCCAGCCCGGGGAGGGAACTCTCCCGAAGCATCCCCTGGGGCCGGGACAGGTCCAGCATCCGGCACACCAGGGGCGCAATCAGCAGCTGAGAGACTTCCTCCTCCTCATACCGCCCGGGTACGCAAAGGGGACTGATGACATACAGGGGGACGGTGCGCTGCTCCCAGGTGGGGCCGCCGTGGTGTCCCAGGGCGTTCATGCCGTGGTCCGCGGTGACCACGATCTGGTATCCCTCGTCCATCCAGGCGGGCAGCAGCCGGGCCAGGTGTTCCATGGCAGCCCCGGCGGCAGCGGCGTATTCCCTGCTGTCGCTGCCCCGCTGGTGTCCCCAATAGTCGATGTTCATGGAGTGCAGCAGCAGAAAATCCGGGTCATAGGTGTGCCGGAGGAACTCCCCGTCGGCGTACAGATGGCTGTCGGGATAGAGGTCCTCCCAGTAAAAAATGCCGTGCTGGATGTCCCCGTCCCCGCCCAGCTGGAACCGCTGGGACAAAGGGTCGAAGGGCGCGCCGTTATACAGCTCGCTCATCCAGAAGTAGCAGGCCGCCGCGGTGACAAGGCCTTGGCTGCGGCACAGACTGAAGAGGTTGGGGTGCAGGCTTCGGCGGCAGACCTGGTTGTTGACAATGCCGTGGACCGAGACGGGCAGCCCGGTCATCAGGGTCTCGTACATGGGGCGGGACATGGAGGGGAGCTCCCCCCGCACCTGATACTTTGCGGCCCGGCCCACCTCCACCAGGTGCTCCAGATAGCCGGCGTTGGCCGAGCCGATGTCCCACCGGCAGGCGTCCAAAAGGACAAAGATGGTCTTTTGCATAAGGCCCCTTCCTTTTCCACAGCCGCGGGCTTTCGGTGGGCGGCGCACCGGAATGGAGACAGTGGGGTGCGCCATGGGGCACCCCACTGTCCTTGGCGCTGCCCCCGTGGGCAGCGGAAAAACAAAAGCGTCAGCTCATCAGCGGGATGACTTCCTCCTGCCAGCGGGTGGCAATCTCCGCGCAGACCTCCGCGTACTTGGCGGGGTCGGTGACGGGGACGGCGTTTTTGGTCTGGTCGCTGGAGATGGTGGCGGCGGCAATGTCAGCGGGGACCACATAGTCGGTCCGGGTGGGGATGGCGCCGCTCTTGGCAAGGTTTGCCTGGCCCGCGTCGCTGAAGATATACTCCCGGGCCAAAGCCGCGGCGTGGGGGTGGGGTGCGTACTTGTTGATGATGGAGGCGTATCCGCTGAGGATGGCGCCGTCCGAGGGGACCGCTACGTCAAACTTGTAGTTGGGGGTCTGGTCGCGGTAGCCCAGGGCGTTGTAGCTCCAGGTGACGCCCAGCTGGACTTCGCCCGCCTGCACGCGCTGCAGCAGGATGTCGCCCTGGTCGATGCGGCCGGCCGCGGCCATTTCCTTCCAGAAGTCAAAGGCGGGGTCCAGGTTGTCGATGCCGCCGCCAAAGGCATAGGCGGAGGCCAGCACGTTGCCCTGGCCGGTGGCGCCGGTGACCACGTCGCCCAGGGTGATCTTATAATCGCCGTCCCGGACTTCCTGCCAGCTTTTGGGGGCGTTTGCCACCAGGTCCGTATTGGTCAAAAAGGTGGTGACGCCGGTGTAGGCAATCATCCAGTGGCCGTCGGGGTCCTTGGCCCAGTCGGGGACGCTGTCCCAGTAGGTGGTCTTGTAGGACTGGGTGACGCCCTTGGCCTTGGCCTCGGGGCCAAACTTGTGGCCCACGTCGCCAATGTCCTTGGTGGGGGCGTTTTTCTCGGTCTCAAACATGGCAATCTCTTCGCCGGAGCTCATGTCGGTGTCGTTGTGCTGGATGCCGTAGATGCGCTCGATGTCGTCCCAGGTGCCCTGCCAGTTGGCCCAGGACCCGGGCATGCCCACCGATTCCAGCTTGCCTTCCTCTTTGGCCTTGGCTTCAATCTCCTCCAGAGTCAGCGCGTTCAGGTCCAGCTCGCCCGCTTCCTCCTTGCCCGGCGCGGGGGTGGCGGGGCCGCCGCACCCGGTTGCCACCAGGGTAAAGCAAAGAACCAGAAGAATACCCGTCGTTAGCAGTTTTCGCATTCGTCATACCTCTTTTCTCTAGTATTGATTTATTTTCAGCCGGCGTCGCTGCCGGCGGAAAAACAAGGAAAAGAAAACCAGTATATCACAGCCCTATTTTATAAAACATAGGGACAAATGTCAAACAAATAAGTATACTGCGCACTGAATTTAGACAAATTGCTCAATAAACTGGCGTAATTCCTGGATGCCGGTGCCGTCGGCAGCCGAGACCTCAAAGATGTGCTCCGCCCCGGCCAGCTCCAGCAGCGCGGCGGCGTCCCGGACGGCCCCCGGGCCGGGGGTCAGGTCCGTTTTGGTAATTACCCCCGCCACGGGCCGCCCAAAGGCGGAGGACATCCCCGGCGAAAAAACCATTTCCAGGTCGGTGCAGCTTTGCAGCAGCAGGACCAGGGACGTGTCCGCCGAGGTGACGATGAGCCCCCGCAGCAGCCCCCGGTTTTCGGCGTACTCCCCGGGGGTGTCAATGGCTTCGCCCACCAGCTGCACCGTCTGGGTTTTTTGATACCGCAGCTCCTGCTTTGCCAGGCGCTGGCAAAGGGTGGTCTTGCCGCAGGAGGTCCGGCCGATGAGCATCACCTTGGCCGTCATGTCCGCGTCATCTCGGTGGGGGTAAAGCCCAGGGTGTGCTCCAGCACCCGCAGCACCGCCTGCAGCGAGGCTTCCACGCTGGCCACGTCGCCGCAGATGACCAGGGACCCGGAAAATCGGTCCACAAACACCAGGCTGACCTCGGCCGCCTTGGTGGCCACGTCCGCCCCAATGATGGCCCCCTCGCTGGGGGTGATGGTCAAAATCCCCAGGGCGCCCGCCTGCTGGCCCACCACGCCCAGCTTTTTGTACAGGCCGGGGTCGGGGTTGGCAATCAGGTGGGCCAGGGTGACCTGCTTGCCGGGTACAAATTCCTGAATAATCCGCTGCTTATCCGTAAACTCCACTGTGCCGCGCTCCCTCTACATCAAGCTGTCAAAGACGGCGGGCCGGGGGTTGGGGATGACCACGCACGCCACCACCAGGCCCTGGGTTTCGGCCTGGGACCGGCCCGCGGCCACCGCCGCCTCCACCGCCGCCACGTCGCCGCACAGCACCACCACCGACTTGCCGCCGATGCCGGTGCCCAGGCGCAGGTCTAAAAGGTCCACCTGGGCGGCCTTGACGGCGCTGTCCGCGCCGTAGACGGCCGCGGTGACGCTGAAAAATTCCATGACGCCCAAGGCGCCGGTGTCGGCGGGCTCCAGCACCTGGTGGATGGCCCGGATCACCTGGGGATGCACCCGCGGGATGACCACGGCGTCCACCACATAGTGCCCGCCCACGCGCTTGCCGGATTCCAGGGACGCGGTGACCGCCGCCACCTCCCCGGTAAAGAGAATGTTAAACTTGCCCGGACAGCCCATTTTGGCAAAGTGCAGGTCGGTGTCCGCGGTCTTTAGGATGGCGTCGGCCGCCTCCACCCCCTTGGCAATGCTGTTCAGCTCCAAAAAACCAATGGCTTGCATCCCGTTACGCCCCCTGTTCGATGATGATGACCTGGCCCACGGACCGGACCACCCCCGCAATGCCGGTGTGGAGATTGGCCCCCAGCGCCCCCTGGGGGCACCGGGCCACCAGCTGGCCCGCGGTTACCCGGTCCCCCGGCGATACCACCGGGACGGAGGGGACGCCGATGTGCTGCCGCAGGG
>CALGIL010000201.1 GCA_937914895.1 uncultured Angelakisella sp. | reverse complement strand
GAGAGTTCGGGAAAAAAGGTGACCTATATTGCAACAGCAGAAGCAGCTCTTCCGGGCGGACCGCCAACCGGTCGGGTCCGTCAAAGGCGGTGCCGGGCAGGTTTTCAAAGATGAAAAGGGGCGGCTTTTCCCCGGTTTTGGGATACTGGTTGTCCCCCATTTTGCGGGCGTGGGCCTCCTTCAGGCGCGCCAGATCCTCCGGCTGGCGGACCAGCCCCAGCAGCATGGCGGCGGTGGCTTTCACCTGGGTCTCGGCGGCGGTGTAGGCCCAGGGGGCGTCCATCTGGGCGGTAAAGTCCGGGGTGTGGCCCCCGGTGCCCTGGGCCACGTTGGCCACCGAAATGGTGTTGTGGGGCACTACCCAGGAGACATCCCCCTCGTCGGTGGAACCGCCCTCGTACCCCTCCAGGTCGGGCAGGGGGCCAATGCCGGTAAAGAGGCCCTGCCCGCCGCCGTAGGCCTTGGCAGCCTCCAGCTCGTCCCTGGAAAAGGCGGGGGGCCCCACCTCCTCCAGATAATCCTGGGCGATCTGGCAGTATTCCCGCACCAGCACCAGATTATAGAGCTGGTCCCGCCGCTGGTACTCCACCGTACAGCCGGTGGCCATGGCGGCGGCCTGGGCAATGGTGTTTACCCGCCGGGTCACCTCCTCCAGATAGGGCATGTCGGCCGCCCGCAGGTAGTAGTCGCTTACCGCCAGGTCCGGCACAATGTTGGGGGCTTCGCCCCCCTTTTTGATGACGTAGTGCATCCGGGCATCGGGACGGACGTGTTCCCGCAGGTAGTTGACCGCCACGTTCATGATCTCCACGGCGTCCAGGGCGCTGCACCCCAGCCAGGGGGCGTTGCCGGCGTGGGCGGCGGTGCCGTGGAAGGTGTACCGGATGTAATTGGTGCTGGCCGAGGTGTGATACTTCACCTCGGTGCGATCGGTGGGATGAAAGGCCACCGACAGGTCCACATCGTCAAAGAGGCCGTTTTTGGCGTAGTACCCCTTGCTGGCGTAAATCTCCTCGGCGGGGGTGCCGTATACCCGGATGGTGCAGGGGATGTGGTGCTCCGCCGCCGTATCCCGGAGGAGGCAGGCCGTGGCCACCGCCGACGCCGCAAACAGGTTGTGGCCGCAGCCGTGGCCGTTTTCCCCCCTGCGCAGGCAGCTCATTCCCGGCAGGGCGTCGTATTCGCACAAAAGGCCCAGCACCGGGACCTTTTCGCCGGAACCGCCCTGGGTGTACTCCGCAATAAACCCGGTGGGAAAGCCGCAGACGCCGCGGCGCACCGCAAAGCCCTGCTCCTCCAAAAGCCCGATGAGAAAGGCGGCGCTGTGGTACTCGTTGGGGCCAAGCTCGGGGTTCTGCCACAGGGTGCGGCCCACCCGCTCCATCAGGGGGCGGTATTGGTGCACCCGGTCCACCGCCTCCCGCTGTATCCGATCCAGGTTGACGCTCATAAAAACTCCTCCGTCTTTCGTCTGTATGTTTGATTCCAGTATAATACGCCAGGCCGGGGGATGCAAGAAGGGGGGGCGGCGAAAGCCGTCCCCCTTGTGTGATTCTTTAAGCAAGACTTCCCGCGGTAAGCGGGCAGCTTCAGCGGCACAGATCCGCCCGGGCAAGGCTTCCTTTGTAAACGGTCTTTTCATGGACAGAGGGGGCTTTATTCCGGCAGGTCCGCCAGCAGGTCCGCCTCGTGGAACTGCCAGGGGTTGACAAAGGCGCCGTTTATGGTGGCGGTATAGTGGAGGTGCGCGCCGGTGGTAAAGATGCCGGTGGAGCCCACCAGGCCGATCTGCTGGCCCTTTTCCACCCAGTCCCCGGTTTCCACCGTCACGCCGTTCATGTGGTAGTACCAGGTCTTCAGGCCAAAGCCGTGCTCGATGCAGATGGTGTAGCCGGTCAGCTGCAGCTCGCCGGCGTACAGCACCCGGCCGTGGTTGGGGGCGTATACCGGGGTGTCCGCTGCCGCGGCAAAATCGATGCCGCCGTGGCGGTCCATGCTGCCGTTGATGATCCGGGTGTAGCCGAAGGAGCTGGTGATGCGCAGGGGGATTTTTAGCGGCGGCTCAAAGGTGCCCTCCCAGTATTTCTCCGGGTCCCCCGTCTGCTTGATGGGGGTGGTCACCTGGAGGAATTCGGCGTTGGCGGCGGAGGTATCGGTGCCCGGCCCGATGGGCACCGTAAAGGGGGGCTCGGTCTCAAACTCCCCGTCTTTGATGACAAAATCACAGGTCCAGGGCTTTCCGTTCAGGTTGGCGGAGAGGGTATAGGTGCCCTTTTCCAGCATGTACCGTGCCGGCAGCAGGGCCACCATGCCGTCCCCGTAGGGGTAAAAGGTGGGGGTAAACCCGATGCCCGAGGTAACGGTCACCTGGGGCGTTTCCCCCTCCGGCAGGCCGCGGAGATAGAGGTAGGCGGTGCGCCCCTGCTTTACCGGGGCGCCCTCCAGAGTAAGGATGGGGCCGCCGTCTGCGCCGGGGGAGGTCTCCGCCGCGCTGGAGGAGGATGGGGGTGCCTCCGGCGGCAGGTCATAAGTGACCGCCAGACGGTACCAGGCGGTGCCGGAAAAGGTCTGCTCCCCGGCGGCGGTCCACTCCTTGCGCACCACCATCTCGTAGACGCCCCCCGGGGTGGGGGCAAAGGCGTCCAGTTCTCCAAGGGCCCCGGAGAACGCCTCCTTACCATCACCGTCATAAACGGTTACCGCGACGCCCGCCTCGTCCCCATCCTCAAAGACAAAGGGCGGCAGGGCCCGGGTGGTGGTGGTCAGGGCGAAGGGCTGGCTGTCCGGCTCCCAACCGGGGGTTTCCACGTCATCGCCGACGGCGTCGGAATAGGCCGAGGGGGCAATCTCCTCGCTGCCCACCCGCATCACCGGCAGGTCCTCCAGGGCCCCGTGCCCGCTGATGGGGGGCGGGTCGAAGGGGGAGACGATGGAGGAGGGATCGGGGGCGGAGGCGGGCTCCTTAGGGGCGCAGCCCCCCAGCGCCAGCACCGCCAGCAGAAGCGCCAAAAACCCTTTCAATAGCATCATACCCTTTCGCGCCGGGGCACCCAAAGGCCCCGGGAACTGTTCCCAGTGTACCATCAACGCGCGAAAAAGAGAAGAACCGCGGGACAAGTCCGGCGGCTGCCCCGGTGGAAATTTATGGGAATCATAGCCCTAAAGCGGCTATTCTGCCCCTGACCATTCAAAGCGGTAAAACCCGCCGATGTTTCCAAAGGGAGAGCCCCTGCCCGTCAGGGCACCAACTCCCGGAGAAAATCCCCCACCCGCCAGAGCATCAAAAACCACCCGGGGGAACCTTTTTCGTGCTTTTTGTGGTATACTGGAACATAGACGACAACTGGCGGGGCCCGCGGGCCCCCGAAGGGAGACGGGAGCGAATGGGATTGGACCACGGGATCATGGAGGCCGTCCAGCGGCTGTCCGGGCTGGGCGGGGCGGCGGACCTGTTTTTTGCCGCCTGCACCTTTTTGGGGGAGGAGACCTTCCTCATTGTGGCGGTGCTGGCAATTTACTGGGCGGTGGATAAGCGCAGGGGGGAATACCTGCTGCTGTCCCTGTACATGGCCATCGCCTCCAACGGCATCCTTAAGGACGCGGTGCGCCGCCCCCGGCCCTTTCTCACCCCCGGGTACGAGGACCTGCGCTATGTGCGCATCGACAATCCCCTTGTCAGCACCCTGGACCTGGCGGATTCCTACTCCTTTCCCAGCGGTCACGCCCAATGCGCCTCCGGGCTTTTTTCCGCGGTCTGGCTCTCGGGCAGGCGCAGGGG
>CALGIL010000200.1 GCA_937914895.1 uncultured Angelakisella sp. | reverse complement strand
GTGACTGGAGTTCAGACGTGTGCTCTTCCGATCTGGTCTCGTACTCGGTCAGCTGGTCGGCGCCGACCACGGACTGTTCCGTGGGCATGGGTCATCCCCTCCATCCTGGCGTACTCTTGTGACTGCAAGGTCTTGTCCTATGGTTCCATTATACCGGATGAAGGGATAAACTGCAAGAAATATACCAAGAAAATGTCCTGTTTTGGAAGGTTATGGGGGCTTGGGACCGCGCCGGGCGGCAAACCGGTCACAAAAGCCGGGGCACGTCAAAGCGCCCCCTCCCGGTGGGGAGGGGGCGCCGCCGCATGAGGATCTGCTAAGTACCCCGGACAGGGGCTTTTATGCCCCCGGGGGTGTCACGCTTCCGGCTCCTCCCGGGGCGCGTCCTCCGGGCCGTCTTCCCGGGGGCTGCGGTCCAGGTCCTCCCGGATGACGGGGTCGGCCCGCAGGGCCTCTATCTCCTCAAAAATCTCCTCTTCCTCCTGCTTTTTCAGCTTTTGGGATTTGATGACCTTGAGGCGGGAGAACTCCTCCCGCTCCTTTTCCTCCAGGGCCCCGGTGATAAATCTGGACGAGTACTCGAAGCCGGGGATGATGATGTTCTTTAGGGCGTTGGCGCGGCTTTGGGTCTTGCGGATGGCGGTGGCCAGCCGGAAGATGCTGTTTTCCACCTCGGCCAGCCGGGCGGTCATCCGCTTGACCTGATGAAAGCTGAGGTAGGCCTTGTCCAGCTGGGAGTTGGTGCCCGAAAAGCCATAGCTGAAGGCCGGCTCCTCCGGTGCGTCCAGCCGCACGGTGGGCAGCTCCACGCCCATGACGCTGCGGTACTGGATGTCCAGTCCCTCCTCGATGGGAATGGACTTTGCCACGTCCTCAATGAGGCCCATGGAGATGTTGGCCCGCTGCAGGGCAAAGTAGGCCCGGCCGTAGGTGTCGGAAATCTGGCTGCTGAGGGTCTTTGCCTGGTCGATAAGGGACATCAGCTCCCGGGTCAGAATGTTCCGCTTCCGGTCCAGCAGGTCAAAGCCCATCCGGGCCAGCTGCAGCGACTTTTTGACATTCATCAGGTTGCCCTTGGTGGGGGTGACGTTTTGGTTTTGCATCCCGGAACCCTCCCTTCCTAAAAACGCCTGGTCCGGTCAGCCCGCCCTAGCCCCGGAACATCCGGGCGCCGGCGGGGTCGTAATGCTGCGCCAGCAGCTTGTCGTCCACCCGGTCCAGCTCCTCCCTGGGCAGCAGCGAAAGGAGCTTCCAGCCCAGGTCCAGGGTCTGCTGGATGGTGCGGTTTTCGTCAAAGGACTGGCCTACAAAAAAGCGCTCGAAGTACCCGCCGAATTCCAGGTAGTTTTTGTCGATGGGGGACAGCTCCTCCTCGCCGATGACCGACGCCAGGCTGCGGGCGTCCTGCACCTTGGCGTAGGAGGCAAACAGCTGGTTGCCCAGGGCGGAGTGGTCCTCCCGGGTGTAGCCCTCGCCGATGCCGTCCTTCATCAGGCGGGAAAGGGAGGGCAGCACCGAAATGGGCGGGTATACCCCCATCTGGTCAAGACTCCGGTCCAGCACAATCTGCCCCTCGGTAATATACCCGGTCAGGTCGGGCACGGGGTGGGTGATGTCGTCGTTGGGCATGGTCAGAATGGGGATTTGGGTGACGCTGCCGCTGCGGCCCTGGATGATGCCGGCCCGCTCGTAAATGGAGGCAAGGTCGGAGTAAAGGTAGCCCGGAAAGCCCTTGCGCCCGGGGATCTCCCCCTTGGAGGAGGAGAATTCCCGCAGGGCCTCGGCGTAGGCGGTCATGTCGGTCAGCACCACCAGCACGTGCATTCCATGCTCAAAGGCCAGGTATTCCGCCGCCGTCAAAGCGCAGCGGGGGGTCAAAATCCGCTCGATGATGGGGTCGTTGGACAGGTTGAGGAACATGACCACGTTTTTCAGCACGCCGCTTTGCTCAAAGGAGCTGCGGAAGTAGTCGGCCACGTCGTTTTTGACGCCCATGGCGGCAAACACCACGCAGAAGTTCTGGCTGGCGTCCTCGCTGCCCTGCTCGGTCACCCGGGCCTGGCGGACAATCTGGGCCGCCAGCTTGTTGTGGCTCATGCCCGACCCGGAAAAAATGGGCAGCTTCTGCCCCCGGATCAGGGTCATCAGGGCGTCGATGGAGGAGATGCCGGTGCGGATATAGTTGCGGGGATACACCCGGGACACCGGGTTGATGGGGCTGCCGTTAATGTCCTCAAAGCGCTCGGCAAACACTTCTCCCAGGCCGTCGATGGGGCGGCCTGAGCCGGAAAACACCCGGCCCAGCAGCTCCCTGGACAGGGCCAGCTCCATGGGGTGGCCCAAAAGGCGGGTCTTGGTGTTGGTCAGCGAAAGGCCGCTGGTGCCCTCAAAGACCTGGATGACCGCCCGGCTGCCCTCCAGCAGCACTACGCGGCCGGTGCGGACGGTGCCGTCCTCCAGCACCAGCTCGGCCATTTCCTCAAAGCTGACGTCGGAGACATTGTCCAGCACTACCAGGGGCCCGGTCACTTCCTTCAGGCCGATGAATTGTACGCTCATGACAGATCGTCTCCTTTCTGGGGGGCCTGGGCGCCTGGGGCGGAGCCCTCCTGGGTCTCGGGGACGTACACCTTGGCCAGCTCCAGCTCAATGTCCAGCTTATAGTCGTCAAACAGCTCCAGCTTGTCGCCGGGGATGTCGTATTTCATCTTGACAATTTTATCAAACAGCCCCGTTTCCAGCACCGAGCTGATGGGTGTGCCCTTCATCACCAGGCCCTTTACCTTGTCGTACAGGTAAAGGATGACCTCCATCATCTTCAGCTGCTTTTCCAGCGAGACAAAGGTGTCGTCCTTGTGAAAAGCGTTTTGCTGGAGGAAGCCCACCCGGATGACCCGGCAGATCTCGATGACCAGCTTCTGCTCGTCGGGCAGCACGTCGGAGCCGATGAGCTTGACAATCTCCATCAGCTTTTCCTCCTCGTGCAAAAGCCCCACAATGGCCTGGCGCTTTTTGGTAAAGGAGGGGTCCACGTTTTCCCGGTACCAGGGGCGCAGGTCCTCCACATACTCGCTGTAGCTGGTGGTCCAGTTGATGGCGGGGTAGTGGCGGGCATAGGCCAGGGATTTATCCAGCGCCCAAAAGCACCGGACAAACCGCTTGGTGTTTTGGGTCACCGGCTCGGAAAAATCGGCGCCCTGGGGCGACACGGCCCCGATGATGGAGACGCTGCCCTCCTGGCCGCAAAGGGCCACCATATAGCCGGCCCGCTCGTAAAACTCCGACAGACGGGAGGGCAGATAGGCGGGAAAGCCCTCCTCGGCGGGCATTTCCTCCAGCCGGCCGGAAATTTCGCGGAGCGCCTCGGCCCAGCGGGAGGTGGAGTCGGCCATAATGGCCACGTGATAGCCCATGTCCCGGTAGTATTCCGCCAGGGTGATGCCGGTGTAGATGGAGGCCTCCCGGGCGGCCACGGGCATGTTGGAGGTGTTGGCGATCAGCACCGTGCGGTCGGTAAGGGGCCGGCCGGTTTTGGGGTCGATAAGGCCCGTAAACTCCTCCAGCACCTGGGTCATCTCGTTGCCGCGCTCGCCGCAGCCGATGTAGACGATGATGTCGGCGTCGCACCATTTGGCCAGCTGGTGCTGGGTCATGGTCTTGCCGGTGCCAAAGCCCCCGGGCACGGCGGCGGTGCCCCCCTTGGCAATGGGGAACAGGGTGTCGATGACCCGCTGGCCGGTGATGAGGGGCCGGGTGATGGGCATGCGCTGGCGTACCGGGCGGGGGACGCGGATGGGCCACCGCTGGCACAGGGTCAGCTCATGCTCTTTGCCCTTGTCGTCTTTAAGCTTTAAAACACAGTCGTGGATGTGGTAGGCGCCGTCGGGGGCCGCCCACACCACCTGGCCGGACAGGTCCGGGGGCAGCAGGCACCGGTGGGTGATGAGAGAGGTCTCGGGGCAGGAGGCGTACGCCTGCCCCGGGGACAGACGGTCGCCCGCATGGGCCAGCACCGTGACCTGCCAGGTGCGGTCCCCGTCCAGGGCGGACACGGCCACGCCGGAGTCGATAAAGGCGCCGGACAGGCTTTCCAGCGCCTTTAAGGGACGCTGGATGCCGTCGAAGATATTGGACAGGATGCCGGGCCCCAGCACGGCGCAGATGGGGCTGCCGGTGGGCGCCACGGGCTCGCCGCAGCGCAGGCCGGTGGTGGACTCGTACACCTGGATGGTGGTGCTGCGGTTGGTGATGGAAATGACCTCGCCCACCAGGCGCTTTTCGCCCACATACACCATCTCCTGCATGGAGAAGTCCTTGGAGTCCCGCACGGTGACGACGGGGCCGTTGATGGAATAAATTACGTTTTGCATGACGATTACCACCGCTTTCTCGCAGGTCCTAAGGCGAACCTCGGATTATTGAATGGCAAGGCCGGAGTTGGAGTAAAACCAGGGCTTTAAGTCCTCCAGCCGGCTGTCCAGGGTTTCGTCCACAAAAATGCCCGCACCCTGGTTCATCATCTGAAAGCCGCCGATGTGGATATTTTCGTCGGCGATGATATGGCACTTCTGCCCGAAAATCTTGTCAAATTCCACGGCAAAATGGTAGTCCACGGGCCGCAGCAGCACGGTGCTGTTTTCCAGGGGATGGTGCTCCGCCAGGTTTTTGGCGCGGTCCAGCATCCACCTGGCATAGGAGGAGGACTGGGTGTAGTCCTGCAGGCGCAGCCGCACCTGGTAAAACACCGACTTTGTAATCTCCTCGCGCTTCAGCAGCAGGTTGTGCCGGGCCTGGGTCTCCTGCTGGGAGATGGACCGGGTGGAGGCGCCGTGGATGTCGGCCACCTCCTCCTGGATCTTGTTGTACAGATCCCGCAGGACTTCCTCCTCGGCCCGCTTCAGCGCCGCGGCCATATAGTCGTCCGCCTGCTTGTGCAGGGCGGCCGCTTTTTCCCCGGCCTCCTTCAGCACGGCGGCCTCGATCATCTGGGACCGCTCCTGTATGGTTGCCATAATAAGGCATCATCCTTTCCGTGGCTAGATCTCGATCCCCACTGCTTCCTTTACATACCGTTGGATGTTTTGGGACAGCTGTCCCGCGCCGTGGCGGTCGGCCACGCTTACCAGCAGGGGGCGCTTGTAATTAAGCTTGATGCTGGTAATCAGCTCCGGGCACAGCTCCGCCAGCTTGCCGGTTACCAGGATGACCCCGATGGATTCGTCCTTGACCAGTTGGTTCAGGGCCTCCTCCACCTCATGGGCCTCATGGATGACCCGGCCTTCGATGCCGGCCAGGCGCATGCCCATCAGGGTGTCGATGTTGTCGCTGAGCAGATAAAAACGCACGGCGGACCTCCCCCTTTCCTCAGAGTAAAACGCGGACTTACAGGGTGTTGATGATGAGGATGGAGATGAGCATGCCGTAAATGGCGACGCCTTCGCCCAGCACCACGAAGATCATGGCCTTACCAAAGCTTTTGGGGTCCTCGGAGACGGCGCCCACGGCGGCGGGGGCGGCGGAGGCCACGGCAATGCCGGCGCCGATGCAGGAAAGCCCGGTGGCCAGGGCCGCGGACAGGTACGCCATGCCGTCGCCCACGGTGCGCGCCACGGCCTCGGCGGCGGCCGCGTCAGGGGCGGCCTGGGCCAGCGAGAGGGCGCCGGTGGCGGGCAGGACCAGCATCAGGGCGGCCACGCCGAAGAAGGCGCACAGGTTGCACAGGACGGCACCGCGGGCCTGCTGGCCGGTGGTGATTTTTTTGTAGGCGGGGACAAGGGGCATGGCCAGCAGAATGACCACTGCCAGGGGGAACAGACAAAGCATAGCGATATTCATGACTAGTACCTCCAAAATGTGATGGTGTCCATAGCAGAGTACGATTATGATCAGTGTTGCTCGGCGCTGACCGAGTAGTCCACCAAAGCGGGTTCAAAGGGCTTTCCGTCGCCGTCAAAAAAGCGGCTGAAAATTTCGTAAAACTCAAGGCGCAGCACCTGGATGCCCACGATAAGGCCCTCCAGGGCCGAGACAAACAGGTTGCCGATGATGATGACCACGGGGCTGGCCGCCGCCCCCACCATGTCCGACAGGGTAAAGACCACCACCATCATGCCGGCGTGGACCAGCACAAAGGCCCCCACACGCAAAAAGGACAGGGTGTTGGAAAAGAAGCTGAGGATGACCTCGAACATCTCGAAAAAGTTGGTCAACACAAAGTTGCCAATCCCTTCGGGAAAGGGCTTTTTCTTTTCCAGCAGCAGGCCCAGGGGTTCCTTGAAGAACACGATGAGCAGCGGGACGGCCACCACCGGCACAATGTACGCGGGAACCAGCAGGTTGATGTGCAGCAGCATGGTGCAGACCACCGCCGCCACAATGCCGCCGTAAAAGACGATGCCGGCAAGGCCGTTGTTGGAAAAGAAGGCCCGCTCCCAGTCGCGCTGGCGGATGCCCAGCACCACGTTGACCGCCATGGCCATCAAAATGATAAAGATGCCAAGGCCGATGGCCCCCAGCAGCAGGTTGGTGGTCATCTCGGGCGCCATGACGTGGACCAGGTGGTCCACCCCAAACAGCGCCCGGTGCACCGGCACCAGCAGGTCCTCAAACCCGAAGACCGAGCCGAAGAAGAAGCCGAAGATCATGGAGGAGACGCCGATGCGGCTCATGACGCCGCCCAGGGGCATCTTCCGGGTCTTTTGGAGGAAGACGCCCAGCAGGCAGACCAGCAGGCCCTGGCCCACGTCGCCGAACATGATGCCGAAGAAGAGGGAATAGGTCAGCCCCACAATGGCGGTGGGGTCCAGATCCTTGTAGCCGGGCAGGCCGTAAATGTTTACAAACATCTCAAAGGGCCGCAGGATGACGTTGTTTTTCAGGCGGACCGGCGGGGTCAGGCGCTCGTCCGCGTCGGCGGGCATCAGGGAAAGCTCCAGCCGATCCCCCAGGTCCGCAAACAGCGCCGAAAAGCGCTCCTCTTCCTTTTTGGGGATAAAGCCCACCAGGACAAAGTCGTCCTTGATGCGGGCGGCATACCTGCGCAGCTCAAACGCGTCGCCCAATAGGCGCGCCTTGGAGAAGATCATGCTCAGGCGGGTGCCGCTTTCCCGGATGATGGCGGCAATTTCCGCGTCCAGCTTGGCAAGCTCCGCCCGCTGGCGCTCCAGGTCCCCCCGGATAAAGCCGGCGGCCTCCTCCGGGGTGCCGTGGGCGTAATCCGGAATGCGGATGCGCTCAAAGAACAGGGAGGCGAACATGCCGTCGATTTCGTCCTTGCTGCTGACCGAGGTGAGGTAGAGGCACCAGGTATAGGCCTCGTCCTGGTCGTAGGAAAAGATGACAAAGGGCTTGTCGTTATAGTAGCGCAGCTTGCCGTAGCTGTCCGACGGCAGGCGGCCAAACCGCACCGCCAGGTACTGGGTTGCAAAAATATCGTCAAAGTTAAAGTCCAGCCGCATAATGTGCTCCAGGTGCTTCAGCGCCCGGGTGTGGCTCTCGATGATCTGCTGGACGCCGCGCTTGCGGATCAGATGCTTTTGCAGGCGCTGGTTCACCTCCTGGACATACCCGGCAAAGTCGCTGTTCTTCAGGTCCAGGTCGTCAAAATTTGTGTACCGGAGGTCTATGCCAAGGCTGGAGGCCAGCTCCGTCAGGTCCTTGGTCACCGCCGCGTAGGGATTGTCCTCCTTCATGATGGACAGGGCGGAGGCGTATTCCGACAGGGAGGACGCCAGCTCGGGATGGAATACCTCCGATTCGGTACAGCGCAGCAGCACCTCGTCCAGCATGGGGCTGGGCCCCCGCAGGGTGGCCAGGCTCATTTTTTCAATGGACATAGACTTCACCACCTTCCTCGTAATAATGGGTGCGTTTATAAACGTGCTTCTTGTGCTTCGGCCCCTTCCCGCGCCCAGCGCGGAAGGAATGCCGCGTATCCTCTGTGCAAAGTGGCGCCCACGGGGCCGCGAAAGCAATAAGGGATTTCTTCCTCTTCCCGTGCATTCCCTCTGTACAAAGTGGCGCCCTTCTAAGGAATGAGCAGACTGCGCACATCCTGGGGCGGGAGGTTGTAACGGATGGCCTCGATGATGTTGACGACGTTTTCCAGCTCGATCTCCATCTGGACCATATAGGCCAGCAGCACCACGGCGGGGTGCACCGAATACCGCAGGCCCTTGCGGCTTACCCTCTCCCGGACCCGCAGGGTGACAGCCTCGATGGTATCCCCCCCGGAAATGGGCCGGTCGGTGAGCTTGGAGGACATGAGCACCCGGTCCAGCTCCTGGGGCGAGGGGGACTCCGCAACCCGCTGGATGACCCCGTCCCAGGGGGTCTCAAAGGGCAGAAGCAGATCGGAAGAGCGTCGTGTAGGGAAAG
>CALGIL010000199.1 GCA_937914895.1 uncultured Angelakisella sp. | reverse complement strand
CCACTGGTCCCCCATGCGCGCCATCAGCCGGGCCAGGGCGCCGGGCAGGCCGGGGTTAATCCGGCCCAGCACCGGCAGCACCTGGTGGCGCAGGCGGTTGCGGGTATAGTCCAGGGTGTCGTTGGAGGAATCGTGGACATAGGAAAGGCCCCTGCGCCCGCAGTAGTCCAGCACCTCCTGCCGGGTGACGTCGGAAAGGGGGCGGATAATCTTATCCCGCACGGGGGGAATGCCCCGCAGCCCCCGGACCCCGGTGCCCCGGGTCAGGTTGAGCAGCAGCGTCTCCATACTGTCGGACCGGGTGTGGGCGGTGGCGATTTTTCCGTCCGGCCCCGCGCAGGCGCGAAAGAAATCGTAGCGCAGCTCCCGGGCGGCCTCCTCCACCGAAAGGCCCCGGAGGCGTGCCTCCCCGGCGGCATCCGCCACCGCCAGGCAGAATTCCAGGCCCAGGTCCCGGGCCAGGTCCTCCACAAACCGCTGGTCCCGCAGGCTTTCCTCCCCCCGCAGGCTGTGGTTAAGGTGGCAGACCCGCAGCGTCAGGTTCCAGCGGGCGCGGTTTTCGTACAAAAAACAGAGCAGGGCAACAGAATCCGCCCCGCCGGAAACCCCGACGGCCACGGTGTCGCCCTGCCGCAGCATCTTATGCCGCGCAATGGTTTGCAAAACCTGTTCTTCCATTCGCTTTCGCCCGTCCTTTGTGGGGGAAGGCCCCGCAGCCCTTAGTCCTCCCGCCGGTATTCGATGCTGGAAAACCGGGTGTACTGGCCGTCCCAGTAAAGGTCTACCTCCCCGGTCTCTCCGTGGCGGTTTTTAGCCACGATGCACTTGGCCTCGTTAAAGTTGACGTCCTCCTCGCCGGCGGCGTACAGGGCCTCCCGGTGGAGGAACATGACGATGTCGGCGTCCTGCTCGATGGAGCCGGATTCCCGGAGGTCGGACAGCATGGGCCGGTGGTTGGACCGGGATTCGATGCTCCGGGACAGCTGGGACAGGGTGATGACCGGAACGTCCAGCTCCTTGGCCATAAGCTTCAGGTTCCGGGTGATCTCGGACACCTCCTGGACCCGGTTGTTTACCGGGCGGCCGCTGGTCATCAGCTGGAGGTAGTCGATGACCACCAGCCCCAGGTTTTTGATGCGCCGCAGCTTGGCCTTAATTTCGGCCACGGTGATGACCGCCGTGTCGTCCACATAAATGGGGGCCCCCGCCAGCACCTGGGTGGCCCGGGCGATGTGGACCCAGTCGTCGTCGCTGAGGGTGCCCAGCATCAGCTTCTGGCTTTCCACCAGCGCCTCGGAGGACAAAAACCGCTGGGCCAGCTGTTCCTTGCCCATTTCCAGCGAAAAGACCACCACCGACTTGCCCGAGTGGATGCCCACGTTGGCGGCAATGTTGAGGGCCAGAGAGGTCTTGCCCACGCCGGGCCGGGCGGCAATGAGGATGAGGTCCGACTTATTGAGGCCGGTGATGAGGCCGTCCAGGGCCTTATACCCGGTGGAGATCCCCAGGTATTCGTTGCGGTCGGCGCCGCTGACCCGCTGCAGGTGCTCGTAGGTCTCCACCAGCACCTTTTGCAGGGGCAGCACCCCGGAGGTCTCCCGCCCCTGGCGGATGTCAAAGATGCGCTGCTCGGCAAAATCCAGCAGGGCCGCCGCATCCGCCTGGGCGTCAAAGGCCGTGTCCACAATCTCCCGGGAGGTGACAATGAGGGTGCGCAGGTAATACTTCTCCTGGACAATGCGGGTGTAGGCCATGACGTTGGCGGTGGTGGGCACCACCTGGGCCAGCTGGGCCAGGTACACCTTGGCGTCCTCCGGGGATGGAAAGATGCTCTCTTTGCGGGCGCCGTCCAGCACGGTGACAAAGTCGATGGTCTCCCCCATGGTAAACATCCGGGTCAGCAGCGAAAATAAATTCTGGTGCTGTTCCCGGTAAAAGTGCTCCGCCCGCAGCACCTCCATCACCGGGGGCAGGCACCCCGCGTCAATGAGAATGGCACCCAGGACGCTCTGCTCCGCCTCCAGCGAGTAGGGCAGCGCCTGGGTGTAAAAATCCAGGTTTTGTACTGTTTCAGCCATGGGTCCGTCCCCCCGCGTCCGTCACTCCTGGCCCACCACCACATACACCTTGGCCGACACGCTTTGGTGCAGCCTGACTTCGGCGGTGTAGGTGCCAAAGGCCTTGATGTCCGATTCCAGGGATACCTTGCGCTTGTCCACCGCCACCCCCAGCTCCTTTTGGATGGCCTCGGTTACCTCCCGGGCGGTGATGGACCCAAAGAGCTTTCCCCCCGCGCCGGCCTTGGCGGTCAGCTTGACGGTTTTGCCGTCCAGGGCCGCGGCGGCCTCCTGGGCCGCGCGCTGCTCCTCCCGCTGGCGGTGGGCGGCGGCCTCGTCCCGGTTTTTCATCTCGTTAAGGGCCTGGGCGCTGGCCTCGGTGGCAAGGCCCCGCCGCAGCAGAAAGTTGTTGGCGTATCCGTCGGCCACCTCCACCAGCTGGCCCTTTTTGCCCGTACCCTTTACATCCTGTGTCAAAATTACCTTCACAGCCGTTTGTCCCCCTTATCGCTCATTGTCTGATGGTAGGCGTCAATGGCCTCCATCAGCTGCCTGCGGCCCTCCTCCATGGCAACGCCGGCCATCTGGGCGGCCGCCATGGTCAGATGCCCGCCGCCGCCCAGGGTCTCCATAACCACCTGCACGTTGATGTCCCCCAGGCTTCTGGCGGAAACGGACACCCCGTCGTTTTCCCGAAACAGGACAAACGCGGCGTCCACGCCATTGATGTTGAGCATCTCGTCCGCCGCCTGGGAGGCCACCACCCGGATGTCCGGGCCGCTTTCCTCGGCGTAGGCAAGGGCGCAGCCCTTATATAACTCCGCCGAGCCCACCAGCTTGGTCTTTTGCTGGTAGGACTCTATGGTGGAGGAGAACAGCTTGCGCGCCTCCACCGTGTCGGCGCCCAGCTTGCGCAGGTAGGCCGCCGCCTCAAAGGTGCGCACGCCGGTGCGCAGGGTAAAGTTTTTAGTGTCCAGCATAATGCCGGACAAAAGGGCCTCGGCCACCGGCACCGGCAGCTTTTTGCCGTCCCCCAGGTACTGGGACAGCTCCGCCACCATCTCGCTGGCGGAGGAGGCGTAGGGCTCGTGGAAAAAAATGATGGCGTCGTCGATGTGGTCCACCATCTTGCGGTGATGGTCGATGACCACCACGTTTTTACACTGGGAATAGACCTCCTCGGATTCCAGCAGGCTTTTGACGTGGGTATCCACCACAAACAGCAGGGCGTCCGCCAGGGGGAGGGCCAGGGCCTCCCCGGGGGCGAGGAACATATCCCCGTAGCCCTCCCGAAGCAGCATTTCGTACAGGGACTGGGCCAGGCTGCGGCCGGTGTCCAGCACGATCTTGGGGGCCTTGCCCATGCCCCGCAGGCTTTGGCAAAGGCCCACCGCCGCCCCCAGGCAGTCCAGGTCGGCAAAGCGATGGCCCATGATGAGGATGGTGCCGCTGCTTTCCACAATTTCGCCGATGGCGTTGGCCACAATGCGGGTGCGCACCTTGTTGCGCTTTTCGATGCCCTTGGAGACACCGCCGTAAAACTCGTAGCCGTCCTTGACCTTTAGGGCGGCCTGGTCGCCGCCCCGGCCCAGGGCCATGTCCAGGGCCTGGCGGGCCAGGTCCTCGGATTCCTGGAGGCTCCCCTCCTTGCTGCCCACGCCGATGGACATGGTGACGGGGACGTTTTCGGTGGTGGTAATCTCCCGGATGCGGTCCAATACCCCAAAGCGGTCGGCCACAATCCCCCGCATATAGCGGTCCTCGATAATGGCCAGATAGCGGTCTTTATCCAGCTTTTTCAGCAGCCCCTTGTTGTCCTCCGCAAAGGTCTCGATGATGTGCTCGATCTCCCCCACCACCCGGCTGCGTTCGTTTTCCTTGGCGTCCTGGAACAGCTCCGAATAGTTGTCGATGACCAGAATCATCACCGAGGGCCGGGAATCAAAATATTCCTTGGTATAGGTCTTCAGGTCGTGGTCGTCCACCAGGTAGGCGGCCAGCAGCGTCTCGGCACCCCGGGTGGTCCTGGCCAGGTACAGGCTGTACATGCGGCCGTCCACCACCACATTCTGTCCCTCGGCGGAGGCGGCTACGGACGGGTCCGCGCCCGGGATGAGGGTAAACAGGTTTTCGCAGAAATTATCCCGCCCCCCGCTGACCTTGTGGCGGTAGGCGTCGTTGGTCCATAAAACTTCGCCGTCCTCCCGGGCGATGACAGTGGGCATGGCAAATTCCCCAATGGAATCCTGCCGGGCCGAAAACACCGACTCCCGGATCACCTGGAAAAACCGCTTGTTATCGCGGCTGATAAGGAAGCCCCGCACCAGGGCGTAAACCACCGAGGCAAGCCAGATGCCGCCGATGAGCAGCCCCACCCGGGGGTCTACAAAGAAGGCGAGAACGGCGGCCACCGCGCCGGTAACCATGAGAATATAATAGACCGGGCGGTAAAGATTGAGCTTATCAAACACAGCGGACCACCTCCCATCCCCATATAAAGGCATACTCTTGTAAAGGCGTCGCTTTGTGCGGCGCAAAGGTGCCGGGGCAAAAAGAAATACCTTGTGCAAAAGTATACGCCAATTGGTCTTGCTAGTAGTATACCAGTTTTTACCCCAATAGGAAAGGGGCAGTGCCGGGGATTTTTTGTGCCTTGCCGGCACGGGCCTTACGCTTACCGCTATGTCGGCCTAGTGGGCCAAACCCTTTTTGCCCTGGCGGGGGGCCCTTCGGGGAAATTGATACCCTGCGGGTGAGGCCTGCGCTATCGTTATGTTGGCCCAAGGGGCCAAACACGCTTACGCCTCCGGCGGGGAACCCATGGGCATAGTTTTCCTGTTGTCCGCCCCGGTCGTGGCGTGGGACGCTTTTTGTTTGTTACTTTCCAGCAATGGAAAGGTACAAAAGATTGCCGGTGGGCCCTGCGGGTTGCTTTCGCCCATTGCCACGCTTTGTAACCAAGTCAACCTTTCTCCACTTTTGTCCGGGCAAAAGTGGCAAAACCCGCTGGGGGAAACCCCCGGCCCCAAGGT
>CALGIL010000198.1 GCA_937914895.1 uncultured Angelakisella sp. | reverse complement strand
GCACCCCCAGGGCATCCAGCTCCCCCCTGGCGGACAGGACGGCGGCGGAATCCTCCCCCCGGCGGACGCCCACTGCCAGGGTGGCCAGGGCGGCAATGTCCCGCCACCGCCGCCACTGCCGAAAGGTGAGGTACATATCCGACCCCATGAGTAAATACAGGTCGCAGCCGGGGCGGGTGTGGTGGAGATACTCCAGCGTATCGATGGTATAGCTGGCCCCGCCCCGTTCCAGCTCGTAGGCGCAGGCCTCGGCCCGGGGCAGCAGGCGGGCCGTCAGGCGGCACATGGCCAGGCGGTGGCGGTCTGCGGCCAGGTCCGGGGCCTCCTTGTGGGGCGGCCGGGCGGCGGGCATCAGCAGGATGCGGTCCAGGGCCAGCTGCTCCCACGCCGTGCGGCACAGGGCCAGGTGTCCCAGATGGATGGGGTTGAAGGTGCCCCCATACAAAAGCAGCGACGGCATCTTCTCTTTCCCCCTTTTACTTTGGCAGCCTGATGACGGGCTTTTCGTGGTTTTTGCGGTACAGCACCACCTTGCGGCCGATGACCTGCACCACCTGGGACCGGGTTGCCTGGGCCAGGGTTCCGGCCAGCTCCCGGGCGGTTTCCGGAGCGGTTTCCAGCACCGTCAGCTTCACAAGCTCCCGGGCCTCCAGGGCGTCGTCCACCTGCTGAATCAGCTGCTGGCCCACGCCGCCCTTTCCCACCTGCAAAATGGACTCCACCCCGTTGGACATGGCGCGCAGGGCCGCGCGTTGTTTAGAAGTCAGCACGTTAGCGTTTCTCCTTTTGTTCCAGTTGGCGGCAAAGGGCCCGCAGGGCCCTGCCGCGATGGCTGATGGCGTCTTTTTCATCGGCGGACAGCTGGGCAAAGCTGCGGTCCCCCACCAAAAAGAGGGGGTCATAGCCAAAGCCGTCATCCCCGGCCTCTTCATAGGCGATGGCGCCGGGGCATTCTCCCTGGGCCTCCACCATTTCCCCGTTCTCCAAAACACAGCAGATGGCCGCCACAAATTTGGCGCCCCGCCGGGGGGGCGGGACCTCCCGCAGCGCCCGCAGCAGCTTTTGGTTGTTGGCCGCGTCGTTGTGGGTCCCCTGGGGGCCGTCGGCGTACCGGGCGGAGTACACCCCCGGCGCGCCCCCCAGGGCGTCCACACACAGGCCGGAATCGTCGGCCACGGCGGCCCTGCCGGTCAGCCTGTGGATGGTAAGGGCCTTTTTGCGGGCGTTTTCCATAAAGGTGCGGCCGTCCTCCTCCACCTCGACGCCGGGCAGGACCTCCTCCTGCCCCACCACCCGAAAGCCCAGGGGCTCCAGCATCCGGGCAAACTCCCGCAGCTTTCCGCCGTTGCGGGTGGCCGCAATCAGGTCCATGGCTGCTCCTCTTCAAACAGCAGGGCGGTGGCGTAGTCCCGGGCCGCAAAGGGGCGCAGGTCGTCCATCTGCTCGCCCACGCCCACGTATTTAATGGGCAGGCCCAGCTGGTCCCGGATAGCGATGACAACGCCCCCCTTGGCGGTGCCGTCCAGCTTGGTAAGCACCACCCCGGTAACCCCGCAGGCCTGGGCAAACTCCCGGGCCTGGTTTAGGCCGTTTTGTCCGGTGGTGGCGTCCAGCACCAGCAAAACCTCCTTGTAGGCGGGGTCGGCCTCCCGGTCGATGACCCGGCCGATTTTGCCCAGCTCGTCCATAAGGTTCTTTTTGTTGTGCAGCCGCCCGGCGGTGTCGCAGATGACCACGTCCATGCCCCGGGCCTTGCCCGCCGAGATGCTGTCGAAGACCACGGCGGCGGAGTCGGACCCCTCCTGGTGCCGGACGATGGGGCAGCCGGACCGGTCGGCCCAGATTTCCAGCTGCTCGGCGGCGGCGGCGCGGAAGGTGTCGGCGGCCCCCAGCAGCACCTTGTGCCCCTCGGACTTTAGATGGTTGGCCAGCTTGCCGATGGTGGTGGTCTTGCCCACGCCGTTGACACCCACCACCAAAATCACCGAGGGCCTGCCCCCCAGGCGCAGCCCCTCGTCGGGGGACAGAATTTCCACAATGACGTCCCGCAGCTGCTCCCGCAGCTGGCCCGCGTCCAGCTTGTGCTTTTTGGCCCGTTCCCCCAGGGCGGTGACGATTTTGCCGGCGGTGGCCACGCCCACGTCGGCCAGCACCAAAATCTCCTCCAGCTCCTCCAGGGTGTCGGGGGTAATTTTGCCCGAAAACCCGTCCAGCTGCATCACCAGATTGCTGCGGGTCTTGGTAAGGCCCCTGGTTAGAAAACTGATCAGTCCCATATTCCTCTCCTTACTGGGTGTTGCCGCAAAGGCGGTATTTTATGCAAGGTTCAGCTTGGATTCCAGCTCGCTGACATTCAGGCGCAGCAGCTTGGAGACCCCTTCCTCCTCCATGGTGACGCCGTACAGCACGTCGGCCTCCTCCATGGTGCCCCTGCGGTGGGTGATGGCGATAAACTGGGTCTTGTCGGTCATTTTGCGCAGATAGGCCGCAAAACGGCCCACGTTTACCTCGTCCAGGGCCGCCTCTATTTCGTCGATGAGGACGAAGGGGGCGGGGTTGACCTTTAGGATGGCAAAGTAGATGCAGATGGCCACAATGGCCTTTTCGCCGCCGGAAAGGAGGGAGAGCCCCACCATTTTACCCGAGGGCTGGACAAAGATGTCGATGCCGGTCTCCAACGGGTCATCCGGGTCGGTAAGCCGCAGCTCCCCCCTGCCCCCGCCAAAGAGCTCGGTGAATATCTGCCCGAAGTGGGTGTTGATGGCCCGGAACTTTTCCAGGAAGATGACGCTCATCTGCTGGGAAAGGTCGGCGATAAGCTTTGTCAGCTCCTTCTTGGAGCGCTCCACATCGCCGATCTGCTCGCGGAAGAATTCGTACCGCTGGGCCACCTCCTTGTACTCCTCAATGGCGGCCAGGTTGACACTGCCCAGGGCCCGTATCTTGCCCCGCAGCTCGGTCAGGCGGCGGTTGGCCGCGGGGACGTCCGCCAGGGGGATGGCCAGGGCCGCGGCGTCGGTGCGGGTCAGCTCGTACTCCTCCCAAAGCTTGGCGGAGACGGCGTCGCTTTCGCCGTCCAGGTTTACCAGCCGCTCCTCCAGGCGGGCAAGCTCGCCGGACAGGCTCTCCCGCCGGTCCGAAAGCTGGCGCTCCTCCTGGCGCAGCCGGGTAATCTGTCCCTCGGCCTGGTCCCGCTCCGCCATCTTTTCCCGGATAACCAGGTTCAGGGCGGCCACGGCCTCCCTGCTGCCCGCAATGGCGGCGGTCATCTCCGCCACCTCCCGGGCAATGGCCTCGTTGGCGGCCTCCAGCTGGGCCGCCTGCCGCCTCAGGTCCTCCAGCCGGGTGACGTTGCCCTCCTGCTGCTGCCGCAGGTTCTCCACGGCGGCGGCCAGGGCCTCGTGGTCCTTTTGGGCCTCGGCCAGGGCAATCTGCTGCTGGTGGAAGCGCTGGGTCTGCTCCTCCCCGCGGCGGGTCAGGGCCTCCTGGCGCTGGGCGCGGGCGTCAATTTCGACAGTCACCGCCTCCAGCTCCTCCTGCAGCTTATCGCCCAGCTGCCGGGAGGTGAGCCCCTGGTTTTTCAGCTCCTCCACCCGGGCGGTCAGGGCATCAAACTCCTGCAGTGCCTGCTCCGACAGGGCCTCGGCCTCCTCCACCGCCATGGTCAGGCGCTTAATCTCGCCGTCGGCGGCAATCATATCCTCCCCTGCGGTCCGGGCCTCGGCCTCCACCCCGTCCATCAGGGCGGCAATGCCGCCAATCTCCCGGCGCAGGGCCTCCAGCCGCCCGTCCAGATCCTTATTCTGGGCGCTCAGCTCCTTTGCCTGAGCGTTTAAGGTATCAATTTCGCTTTTCCGGCTGAGGATGCTGGCGCTTTTGCCCACATACCCGCCGGTGAGGGACCCCCCCGCGTTGACCACCTGGCCGTCCAGGGTGACCACCCGAAAGCGGTGCCCAAAATCACGGCCGATTTGGATGGCGGCGTCGATGTCCTCGGCCACGGCCACCCGGCCCAGGGAGTAATCCAGGACGGCCCGGTATTTGTCGTCGCACTCCACCAGCCGGGAGGCGACGCCCACGAAGCCCCGGGCCTCCTCCAGCCCACGCTCCCGCAGGACGCTGCCCTTAATGGTGGTAAGGGGCAGAAAGGTGCTGCGCCCGGCCTTTGCGTCCTTAAGGAGGGAGATGGCCCGCTTGGCCACCCCCTCGTCTGCCACCACAATGTTCTGCATGGCGGCCCCCAGGGCAATCTCGATGGCGGTGGCATACTGCTTATCCACCTGGATGAGGCTGGAAAGGGGCCCTTCCACCCCCCGCAGCGCCCCGGAGGAGGCGTGCTTCATCACCAGCTTGACGCTGCCGGAAAAGCCCTCCATGTTTTTTTCCAGGTCGCCCAGCAGCTGCGCCCGCTGCAGCTTTTCGCCGATGGCCTTTTCCAGGGTGCGCTGCTGCGCCTCCAGCTCCTCCAGCTTGTCCCGCTTGCCCTGGAGCTTAAAGCGGTACCCGCCCAGGGTGTTTTGGAGGCTTTCAATCTTCTGGCTCAGTTCCTCCCGGAAGGCTTTGTTCTCCGCCAGCTCCCGGCCAAGGCCGGTCAGGCGGACGTCCTTGTCCTTGACCTGGCCGCGCAAAGCCTCCAGGCGGCCCACGGTCTCCTCCACCAGCCCCGCGGAGGTCTCGGTGGATACCCTGGCCTTGGCAATGCCGTCCAAGACCTGCTCCCGCTGCAGCCGCAGCGCCCCCATGGCGGCGGCCAGGGCCTGGCCGGTCTTCTGGTCCTCCTCCAGCGCCTCCTCCAGCTGCCGGCACTCCTGCCGCCGCTGGTCCAGAAGGCCGGCCTGCCGGGCCAGGGCCTCCTCCCGCTGGGCAATCTGCCCGGCAAAATCCTCCGAGGAGGACGCGCTGTTTTTCAGCTCCTCCTCCAGGGCGGCAATGGCGCTGCGGTTATGTACGGCGTCGTTTTCCTTAACCGCCATGGCCACCTGGGCGCCGGAGGCCTGTTCCTCCAGCTCCTTGATTTCGGCCCGCTTGCGGTCGATGGTGACGGCGCAGTCCTGGGATGTCTGATGCAGCGTCTCGATCTTCTCCTGAAC
>CALGIL010000197.1 GCA_937914895.1 uncultured Angelakisella sp. | reverse complement strand
GGGGGCCCCGCCGGAGGCGTAGGAGGATTTGGGGCCACGCCCCATAGAGTAAAAAAATAACTTTGGCTAAAACCGGCCCCGCCCGGCAGGGCACAAAAACGCCCCCGTAGGGTACCCCCGCCGGAGGCGTAGGAGGGTTGGCACCACGTTCCAAAGAGTAGAGAAGCCATACTTTGACTAAAAACAGCCTCTGCCCGCCAGGGCATCAACCCCCCGGAGGGAACTCCCTGTCGGGTGACGCGAGCGCGCAAAAGGAGCCTCCCCGAGGAGGCTCCTTTTGGATAGAAGACTTATAGGACTTTGCTTAAAAAATCCTTCAGGCGGTCGCTTTTGGGGTTTTGAAAAAACTCGGCCGGGGGGGCCTCCTCCACAATAAGGCCCCCGTCCATAAAGACCACCCGGGTGGCCACCTCCCGGGCAAAGCCCATCTCGTGGGTCACCACCACCATGGTCATGCCCTCCCGGGCCAGGTCCTTCATCACGTCCAGCACCTCGCCCACCATCTCGGGGTCCAGGGCGGAGGTGGGCTCGTCAAACAGCATGACGTCGGGCTCCATGCACAGGGCGCGCACAATGGCGATGCGCTGCTTCTGCCCGCCGGAAAGCTGAATGGGGTAGGCCTCGGCCCGGTCCTCCAGCCCCACCCGCTTCAGCAGGGACAGGGCCAGGTCCTCGGCGGCCTTTGGGTCCATCTTCTTCACCTTAACGGGGGCCAAAGTCAGGTTTTTAAGCACCGTCAGATGGGGGAACAGGTTAAAGTGCTGGAACACCATGCCCATCTTTTGGCGGTGGCGGTTAAGGTCCACCTTTTTGCCGGTGACCTCCGCCCCCTCCACAATGATGCGGCCGGAGGTGGGTTTTTCCAGCAGGTTGAGGGACCGCAGAAAGGTGGACTTGCCGGAGCCGGAGGGCCCCACAATGACCACCACGTCCCCCTCTTTGATGTCCATGCTGACGCCGCTGAGGGCGTGAATTTTACCGCCAAAATCCTTGACCAGGTCCTGCACCTGAATAAGGCTACCGGACGTCTCCACGGCTCATCCTCCTTTCCACGCTCTGGATTGCCTTGGACGCGGGGAAGGTCAGCACAAAATACAGTGCCGCCGCAATAACCAGGGGCTCGGTGGGCAAAAAGGTGGCCCCCTGTACCAGCTTGGCGTTAAACATGATGTCCTGCATCCCCAGCACCGAACAGACCGAGGATTCCTTAATGACCACCACCAGCTCGTTGGCGATGGCGGGCAGAATGTTTTTGATGGCCTGGGGCAGCACAATGTATCGCATATTCTGCGCCTGGGACATCCCCAGGCTGCGGGCCGCCTCGGTCTGGCCGTAGTCCAGGTTCTGGATGCCCGCCCGGATGATCTCGGCCACATAGGCCGCCGAGTTGAGGGCGATGGTGACGACGCCGGGGACAAACCGGGAGCCGTCGATGAACCCGAACATGGTGAATTTGGGGACGGTGATGTATTTGACAAACACCACATAAAACATAAAGTACAGCTGCACCAGCATGGGGGTGCAGCGCATCACCTCGATGTAGGCGCCGGCCACCCCTTTAAGGAGCCGGTTTTTGCTCAGCCGCATCAGCGCCAGCATCAGCGCCAGAATAAAGCCCAGGGCCACCGCAAACACCGACAGCAGGATGGTGTACAGCACCCCCTGCCGAAAGTAGACGGCATATTTGGCCATGACTGCAAAGTTCATAGGGGCAAAGTCTCCTTTAGGCGGCAAGGCCCTCCCCCGCCAGGGAGGAGGCGGGGGAGGACTGCCGGATTTGATGGGGCCGGGGCGGCGCTTATCCCACCGCCTGGCCGGACAGGTCGTTGGCCTCGGCCACCCAGCCGCCCATAAGGTCTTCGGCGGCCAGCTTTTGCAGGGTGGCGTTTACCTTGTCCAGGGTCGCCTGGCTGCCCTTTTTGACGCCCACGCAGGAGCCCTCGGCCTCATAGGGGACTTCGCACAGGACGGCAAGGTCGTCCTGGGTTTTGGTGTAGCCCTCGGCCACAAGGGTCTCCATATAGGCGGCGTCAATGGTGCCCGCCTTCAGCTCCATAATGATGTTGGGGATGGCCTGCAGCAGCACCTGATTGGCGTTTGGCGTGTGCTCCGCGGCCAGGTCCGCCTGGATGGAACCGGTCTGGGCGCCCACGGAAAAGTCCGCGCTGTCAAAGTCGGCATAGCCCTTGTACTTTTCCAGGTTTTCCTTTTTTACCATCATGCACTGGTTGCCGGTATAATATGCGCTGGAAAAGAAGATGTCCCGCTCCGGGTCGGGGGACAGGCCCGCAATGGCAAGGTCGATGGTGCCGTTTTCCAGCTCGATGAGGATGGAGTCGAAGGACATATCCACAATTTTCAGCTCCAGGCCCCAGTCGTCGGCAATGTATTGGGCCAGGGACATATCAAAGCCCACAATCTTGTCCTGGCCGTCCTTCAGAATGTGAAATTCGTAGGGGGCAAAGTCCGCCGAGGTGCCCACCGTCAGCACGCCGGGGGTCACAGGCGCCCACTCGCCGGCGGGGGCGGGTCTGCTGCCGGAGTCCGCGGGCGAACCCGCGGGCGGGGGGGTGCTGCCGCAGCCCGCCAGGGCCAGGGTCAGGGTGATGGCCAGGGCCATCAAAATTGAAAGCGTCCGTCTCATAAGTGCATCTCCTCTGAATTCGTATTTACTTGTATGATTATACAGTGCGGTGCGATAAATGTAAACCCTTGTTCCCAAAAAACAGTCGCAATAATGGGGCGTATTCCTGGTTTTTATTTGTGCGCTTTGCACAGGATTGCATAAATCGTATGAAACTCTATGCGTATATTCATACATTCTTTCACAGGGCGTCCACCGCCAGCAGGGCGCCCCACAGGCTGTCCGGGGTCAGGGGGTGGGGGTAGTGGCGCAGGTCGGGCTGTGCCAGGGTGCTGGCCAGCACCGGGGCCAGGGCCTGCCGGTCCAGGGTCAGCCCCAGGTCGGCCGCCCTGGTGGGACAGCCCAGCCCGCGGAAAAACGCCTGGATTTTGCCCAGGTCCGGGTGGCCCAGCAGGGCCAGCTGCACCAGCACCCCATAGGCCACCACGTCCCCGTGGAGGAACTGCTCCTCGATGTGGGGCAGCAGGGTCAGGCCGTAAAACAGCGCGTGGGCCGCGGCGCCGTTATACTCCTCCTCCACCAGCAGGGACACAAGGCCGGTGGAGACAATGGAGGCCAGCGCCACCTGTTCCAGGGCGGGGGTGGATTTGCCCGCCTTGCAGTCGGCCAGGGCCCGGGCCCCATAGGTCAGGATGGGGGACACGCAGGCGGCGCTGACCGCCCGGCCCAGCACCGATTCGTAGGGGGGAAGGTCCCCCTCCATGGCGGCGGCAGCCTCGTAGTGCTTGGCCACCGCGTCCCCCATCCCCGCCCGGAGGTACCGGGCCGGCGCCCCGGCAATGACGTCCAGGTCGATGAGGGCGTGGGCCGGGGGTCTTTTGCAAAAATGAAAGCCCGCAAACACCCCGCGGCCGTCGTAGGTCACCGACAGGTCCGTCATGGCCGCGCAGGTGGCGGAGATGGTGGGCGCCGACACAAAGGGCAGCTCCAGCCGGTCGGCGGCGGCCTTGGCGGTGTCGATGGCCTTGCCTCCCCCCACCCCCAGCACCACCTGGGCGCCCCGGTCCGCAGCCCGGGCGGAGACGTCGGCAATGGCGGCGGCGGTGCAGTCCCCGCCGTACCACAGGGGGCCCAGCAGGGTCAGGCCGCCCGCCTCGGCGCCCCGGCGCAAACCGGGCATGGCTTTATCCAGGGCGGTTTTGCCCCCCACGGCCAGCACCCGGGTCCCCAGGGGGGCGCACACCCGGCCCAGCTCCTCCAGGGCCCCGGGGCCCACGGTATAGGACGGAAAATCCACGGTTTTCATCACGGCATTCCTCCCCCTTGGGCCGGAAAGGGGACGGGGCGGCGGCCCGCCCCTCCCCCATGGCATCCGGCCCCCATTATTCCTCCGCGGCGGCCAAAGCCAGGGCGTCCTGTACAAACTGGTCCATCTGGCCGCTTTGCAGCACCTTGGCAATGGTGGCGTTGGCCGCCTCCAGCAGCTGGGTGTTGCCCTTGTTGACCGCCGCCGCGTTCATGCTGGTGCCGCCGGGGATCTCCATGGCAATCATCAGGTCGGGGTTTTTCAGGACATAGCCGCCGGCCACGGTGCTCTCGATGCAGATGGCCTCCACGGTGCCCATCTTCACCTCCATCACCAGGTTTTGGTTGTTCTGCAGCGAGACCAACTGGCTCTGGGGCATCTGGGACTTGACCAGGGTTTCCTCAATGGTGTTGGTCTGGGCCCCCACCGGCAGCCCGGCCAGGGACTGGATGGAGGTGTACTTGTCTTTGTCCGCGGTGCGGATCATCAGGCATTTGTAGCCGGAGTAATAGGAGTCGGAAAAGTCCAGGGACTGGCGGCGCTCGTCGTTGGGGACAATGCCCGCAATGGCAAGGTCGATTTTATCCAGCTTCAGCTCGGTCAAAACATTTTCGAAGGCCATATCCACAATTTCCAGCTCCAGCCCCAGGTCGTCGGCAATGGCCTTGGCCAGGGCCATGTCAAAGCCCACTACGGTGTCCTGGCCGTCCAGGAGGGTGTGCCATTCAAAGGGGGCGTAATCGGCGGAGGTGCCCACGGTCAGCTTGCCGGGGGTGACGGGAGTCCACTGGCCGTCACCTGCCTCCGGGCCGGAGCTTCCGGAGGAAGGGGTGCTGGAATCCGGGGCCGAATCGGGGGCGGGACCGGCGGGCGGGTTGGCGCCGCAGCCCACCAGGGTCAGGGCCAGGACCAAAAGCAGGGCGAAGAGCTTTTTCATGTCGATATTCTCCTTTGCATCTCTTGTTTGGGCGGACTTTGCGGCCGGCGGCCGGTCTTGAGGAATGTTTGAATTTTTATTCTGTCTGTATGAATTATTATACGCAAAATAAATCCGCTGTCAAGCAGTAAATCTGAAAACAGCAGGCATACACAGGCAATTATTTTGTGTAAAGTGCATGACAAGGAGGGATATAAACATGTATACTTATCCGTGCGTCTGCCGGCTCCATTGAATTTGTACCCCGCTTTTGGTATACTGAGGGACATGAAATACAATAAGGAGGTGCGGATATGGACCTGGCAGAGCAGCTATCCCGAGAACTGGGGCTGCGGCAGACACAGGTGGCCGCCGCCGTGGATTTGATGGACCAGGGGAACACCATCCCCTTTATTGCCCGGTACCGCAAGGAGGCCACCGGCAGTCTGGACGACGTCCAGCTGCGGGACCTGGAGGACCGCCTGACCTACCTGCGGGGGCTGGAAAAGCGCAAGGAGGAGGTGCTGGCCCTGGTGGAGGCCCAGGGCAAGCTGACCGAAGAGCTGCGGGCAGCGGTTTTGGCCGCCCCCACCCTGGCGGTGGTGGAGGACCTGTACCGCCCCTATAAGCAGAAGCGCCGCACC
>CALGIL010000196.1 GCA_937914895.1 uncultured Angelakisella sp. | reverse complement strand
GGCGGCGGCATTGGAAAAGGTGACCACCAGCAGCCGGTCGGCGTCCACCGGATGGTGGGGGTCGGTGATGAGACTGACCACCCGCTCCACCAGCACGGCGGTCTTGCCGCTGCCCGCGGCGGCGGATACCAGCAGGGTCCCGCCCCGGCTTTCGATGGCGTCCCGCTGCCGGGGGGTCCATCGCATTTCAGCCATCCTCTCTTCCTCCCTCCTCCGGCGCCTCCGGCTGTTCCAGCAGCCGGACCACCTTGCCGTCCCGGTCGTTGCACAGCCGCGCGTAGGGGCAGTAGTCGCAGGGGGTGCGCACCGACCTGCCCCGCACCGGGTTGGGGGCCACCTCCCCCGCCCCTATCTCCCGGGCCATGGCGGCCACATGGCCGTACACCTGCCGCCTCAACTGTGCAAAGCCGTCCCTGGACAGGGTTTTAGAGCCCCCGGTGAGGGTCTGGTCCTTTTTCAGCTGCACGGGGATAAACCGGCCCTCCAGCTCCCGTTCCATGGCCCGCAGAATCCCCTCGTCGTCCAGCACGATCCCCTTCATCTGCAAGGCTTTTTCCAGTGATTTTTCCACCTGCCGGGGGTCCTCGTCCCCGGGCTGGGTGTCGGCGGGCTGCAGGTTGCCGTTTAAGTACAGCACCCCGGCGGGCTGTACCGGACCAAAGGCCCGGACGGTGTCGTCGCACACCGCAAACAAATACAAAAGCATCTGCATATTCAGGCCGAAGGTGACGTCGGACAGGCGAAAATCCTTGCCCCCCGACTTATAATCCACCACCCGGACATAGCGGCCGGAGGCATCCTCGTAAAGGTCCACCCGGTCGATTTTGCCCACCAGCTCCACCGCGGTGCCGTCGTCCAGGTAAAGCGCGGCGGGGCGGACCTGGCCCTCGCCCCCCACCGTCACCTCCATGCCCACGGCCCGGAACCTGCTTTGGTCAAATTCCCGGCCAATGTGGCGGATGATGGTAAAGAGGAGGGACGACAGCCGCCGGAACTGGTAGCGGAAGCGGGCGGCCAAAAGGGCGGGATCCTCGGCCATGGCCTGGATGTAGGCGGTAAGGTAGCCGTCGATTTTTTCCTTTACGCTCTCGGCGAAATTCGCGTCGGCATTTAGTC
>CALGIL010000195.1 GCA_937914895.1 uncultured Angelakisella sp. | reverse complement strand
AATTGTTCATTGGCAGGGCCGCCCCGCGGTCTTGCCCTTCTCTGTCCTCTGCCCTTTCATTTCTGACTTCTTCCCTTTGGAGGTGCTTTATGGGATTTTTGGACCTGCATATGCACTCGCTGCACAGTGCCGACGGGCAGTATACCCCCACCCAGCTTATGGAGCTTTGCGCAGGGGCGGGGGTGCAGGTGGCCGCCCTTGCCGACCACAACTGCGTCCGCGGGGTGGCCGAGGCGATGGAGGCCGCCCGGACCTATGGCATCCGGGTCATCCCCGCCGTCGAGCTGGACTGCGAGTTTGAGGACACCCACATCCACCTGCTGGGCTACGGCGTCCGCCACACCGATCCCCGGTACGAGGTGCTGACCCAAGAGGTTATGGCGGAGGACTGGGCCCGGGGCCGCGCCCTCATGGAGAATGTCCGGGCCCTGGGGTTCCGCTTTGGGGACGCCGCGGTGCTGGCCCTGGCAAATCAGGACATTGTAGTGGGGGAGATGCTGGCCGAGGTTATTCTGGCCGATCCGGAAAACGAGGGTGACCCCCGCCTTGCCCCCTACCGCCCCGGCGGCCTGCGGGCGGACAACCCCTATGTCAACTTTTACTGGGACTTTTGCAGCCCCGGCAAGGCCGCCGCGCCGCCCCCCGCCGCCCGGAGCATGGATTTTTCCGCCGCCATGGCCCTCATCACCGCCACCGGGGGCATTGGGGTGCTGGCCCACCCCGGCATCACCGTTGGCCGCAACCGGGACGCCATTGCCCGGATGGCCGCCCAGGGCATGGCGGGGGTGGAGGTCTACAGCAGCTACCACAGCCCCGGGGACATCTCCTTTTTTGAGGAGGCCACCCGTGCCGCCGGGCTGTTTGCCACCCTGGGCAGCGACTTCCACGGCAAAAACAAGCCTTCGGTCCGCCTTGGGGCCGTGGACTGCGGCGGCAGGGAAGAGGCCCTGCTGGCGGCCCTGGACGCCCGCCTCCCATCCTGACCCCGCGCCGTTTTGCGGCGGGCTGCGGTAAAACAGCGCCTTGTGCTAATTCTTAGCGCCGTTTTTTACGGCAATTCGTTCCTTTTCGGGAAAAGGAACCCAAAAGCTTTTAAATGGCACCGCGTCGGGTGGCGATTAAATCTAGTGCCTTGCTTCGGAGCTTTGCTCCGAAGACATAAAAAGAGAAGGGGCCCAGGAAGATTTATCCTCCCGGGCCCCTTCTCTTTTTATGTCCCGGACATCCGGGCAAGGCACAAAGAGCAATGGACAGGTAACAAGTAACAGGTAACAGTGAACAATGAACAGTTAGAAGAACGGTACAAAGGGGAGCTGTTACCGAGAGCACCGGTGATTCCTTATTTTCCCAGCGGTACCCCACTGTACAAACATAGACCCTCTTAAAAGTTTGGGCCGGCTTTTCAAAGCTGGCGGGGTGCGGGGCCGGGCCCCGCGACCTTAAACTTTAATCCATTGCGCAAAGCGCAATTCCAACATTGTTACCTGTTCACTGTTAATTGTTCATTGGCAGGGCCGCCCCGCGGTCTTGCCCTTCTCTGTCCTCTGCCCTCTGATTTCTGCCTTCTACTGGCCAAACAGCTGTGCCGGGCGGATGGCCCGGGTATGGCTCATCTGTTCCCAGGCGGTGGTCTTGCGCACCATGCACAGTAGGTTGATGGGGATCCAGGTGGTCACAAACACCCAGTAGTAGCACATGGCCCCCAGCATGGGCCGCACCTTGTTGCCGGTTAGGAGCACCGAAAGAAAGGCGGCGGCAAAGGTGCCAAGGAAGGAGGTGGTCACCGAGAAGAACAGCTGATAAAACACCCCCGTGGCAGGGAAGAATCCATAATCCACCCCCATAAGCTGAAAGCCCAGGCCCAGCAGAAGGGAGACCAGCCACAGCACCTGGATGACGGGGCCCAGGAAGAAGAGGAGGGAATCCAGGCTTCTGGGGTTGCCCTTGACCGCGGAGCGCGCCAGCCTGCCGGAGTAGCGCTCCATGCACTGCAGCGACCCGGTGGACCAGCGCTTGCGCTGCTTCCAGGATTCGGCAAAGGTCAGGGGCTGCTCGTCAAAGGTGATGGCCTTGGGCACCCAGGCCACCTTTTGGCCGTGGAGGGCGCACTGGGCGGTAAATTCGATGTCCTCGGTCATGGTCTGGGTATGCCAGCCCCCCCACTGCCGCAGCAGGTCCAGCTCCACCATAAACCCGCTGCCGTTGACAACGGCGCTCAGGTTCAGCCCGCTCCGGGCCTGGGAATAAAACTGGTTGACCATCCAGTAATAGATGGAATAGGCGCCGGACATCAGGGTGTCGTGGGGGTTTTTGCTGTCCCGGTAGGCCTGGGCCACCCGCACCCCCGCGGCCACGGCGTTGTTCATCTCCCGCAGATACAAAGGATGTACCAGATTGTCGGCGTCAAAGACGACAATGCTGTCGTAGGGCTTCTCCCCGTCCAGCAGGGTCTGCACGGCAAAGGTCATTACCTCGCCCTTGGACCGCACAGGCACGGTGCAGTCCAGAATGACGGCCCCGTGGGCCCTGGCGGCCTCGGCTGTGTTGTCGGTGCAGTTGTTGGGGATGACAATGACGTCGTACAGCTCCTTGGGGTAATCCTGATTCATCAGGCTTTCCACCAGGTTGCCAATGACGGCTTCCTCGTTGCGGGCGGCAACCAGCACCGCAAAGCGCGTCCGGGGCTCCGCCTCGGGGTATTCCCTGGGCTTTTTAACACTGAACACGGCAATGATGAGGAAGTACGCCATATAGGCCGTCATGATAAAACTGCAGGCCCATGCGACGGTGGTCAAAATCTGCGCAATATTCATTGAAGGCTCCTCCTTTATTGGGGATGCAAGCAGCCTGTCCTTCTTGCATATGTTATAAGTACGATTTTGCCAAGCAAAAACCTGCAAAAAAATGAAGAAAATTTTTAGGGGACCGTTTTCGCCGACTAAAAACAACCCCGGGAAGAGCCCCTTGTTCCTTTTTGAAAAAAGGAACCGAAAAACTTTTATATGTCATGCCCCAGGCGGCAGTCCATCCCAGTGCCTTGCTTCGGAGCAAAGCTCCGAAGTCCTCAACAGGAAGGGGGGAAGGAGAAAAACGCGTTTTTCTCCTTCCCCCCTTCCTGTT
>CALGIL010000194.1 GCA_937914895.1 uncultured Angelakisella sp. | reverse complement strand
CGGGACCACCGGAAAATCTGTGTGGTGGACGGGCGGGTGGGCTTTTGCGGCGGCATCAACCTGGCCGACGAGTATATTAACGCCTACGAAAAGCACGGCCACTGGAAGGACACCGCCGTGGTGCTGCGGGGCAGCGGGGTGTGGAACCTGACCAAGATGTTCCTGCAGGAGTGGGGCTATGCCACCGGGCAGCCCCTGCCCGACTTTCGGCGGTACCGGGTCCACTGTCCGGTGGAGGCCCCCGGCTTTGTGCAGCCCTACCCCGACAGCCCCCTGGATAATTTTCGGGTGGCGGAGGGCGTCTATCTCCAGATGATCAACCGGGCCGAGCGATATGTGTACATCACCACCCCCTACCTCATTTTGGACAGCGAGTTTTCCACCGCCCTGACCATGGCGGCGGAAAGCGGCCTGGACGTGCGCATCGTCACCCCCCATGTGGCGGACAAGTGGTATGTCCACGCCGTCTCCCGGTCCTACTACACCCAGCTGCTTAAATCCGGGGTTAAAATTTACGAATACACCCCCGGCTTCATCCATGCCAAAATGGTGGTCTCGGACGACAGCTGCGCCGTGGTGGGCACCGCCAACCTGGATTACCGCAGCCTTTACCTCCACCACGAATGCGCCGTTATCATGGTGGACAACCCCATTGTCCACACCGTCCGGGACGACATTCTGGACACCATTGCCCAGTCCCAGAAGATCACCCTGCGGCAGATGCAGAAGCGCAGCCTTTTCTCCCGTTTTCTCTCGGCGTTTTTGCGGGTTTTGGCCCCTTTGATGTAGGCGTATGCCTCCGTCAAAGGGGTTTTTGCTCCCTTGCCGCGTTCTCCCGATGCAAAGCGGACGCCTGCGGTGCCCCCTCGCATTCCCCCTCCCTTGGCATCCGCATGTTCTTCGGAATATGCGGGCACCCTTTGGGTGCAAAGCACCTTATGGGGGGCCAGCCCCATATTCCCCCTGTCCTCCGGCAGACTTAGGGGGTACAGGCCGCTTAGGTGCGGCATTTTTGCTTTATGTACTGTTTTTTATAAAAAAGGGTTGACATTGACGCAGCGTCAAGGTTTATGATGGCCTTGTCAGGAGGAATCGCCATGGAATACACCATCCAAAAGCTGGCCCGCATGGCCGGCGTCAGCACCCGGACCCTTCGGTATTACGACGAGATGGGACTGCTGGCCCCCGCCCGGCTCAGCTCCTCGGGGTACCGCATCTACGGCGCCAAAGAGGTGGACACCCTGCAGCAGATTTTGTTTTTCCGGGAGCTGGGCCTGGAGCTGTCGGCCATCGGCCGGATGATACACGACCCCTCCTTCAGCCGGCTGGAGGCCTTTGAGGGCCATCTTCGGATGCTGGAGGAGGAGCGGGCGCGGCTGGACCTCCTGATCCGCAACGTACAGCGGACCATTCAAGAAGAAAAGGGGGACTGTCCCATGAAGGACGCCGAGAAGTTTGAGGGCCTAAAGCGCCGCCTGGTGGCGGAAAACGAGGAACAGTACGGCCAGGAGATTCGGGAGAAGTACGGGGACGATACCGTAGACCAAAGCAATGCCAAAATGATGAACCTGAGCCAGGAGGACTATGACGCCATGCAGGAGACAGCGGCCCGCATTCTGGCGGACCTGCAGGCCGCGGTCCAGGCCGGTCTGGACCCCGCCTCGGAGGCCGGGCGGGAGCTGGCCGCCCGCCACAAGGAGTGGCTCCATTACACCTGGCCCCGGTATTCGGCCGAAGCCCACAAGGGCCTTGTCCAGATGTACCTGGACGACCCGCGCTTTACCGCCTACTACGACAAGGAGGTGCCGGGCTGCGCCCGGTTTCTCCGGGATGCGGTGCATGCCTGGGCCGACCGGCTGTAAACACGCAGCCACGCCAAAGACCCCCGCCCTGTCCATGGACAGGGCGGGGGCTATCTTCTGCTGTCTGCGCCCAAAGGACCGCGGGGCTTTGCCCCGCACCCAGCGGATGCACCGCCCGTGCCTTGCCGGAAGTCCGGACAGGAAAAGAGCGGGGGCCAAAGAAAGCCG
>CALGIL010000193.1 GCA_937914895.1 uncultured Angelakisella sp. | reverse complement strand
AGTCCGAACCCCATTCCACCAGTCTAAGGCCAACAGGCCGCTCTCCCCCGGCAGCAGGACCGCCGCCTTTTGCTCCAGGTAGGCGTAGATGTCCTGTCCCGCCTCCCGGGCCGCTTGCTGGGCGCTTTGCGGAACGCAGTTTTCCACAAACCAGTGAAAGCTGTCCCCCACACAGGACTGCCCGGCCTCGCAGCCGTACAGCCCCGGGATGTGGGCTTCATAGGCGACACTGGTGACACCGGGGATTCCCTCTTCCCTGGTGCTGTTCAGCAGAAGGCAGGAGCTGGTGCCCAATACCATCACCAGGTCTCCGTCCTCTCCGGCGCCGCAGCCCGGCACCGCCGCGTGGCAATCAATCATGGCAGCGCTTACCGGAATGCCGGGGCAGAGGCCCAGTTTCCCGGCCATCTCCGAGGTCAGCCCGCCCGCACGATTCCCCAAGGGAACCATGCGGCTGGCGTATTTGTCCGGAATGCTCTCCGCCCCGGGCAGCACCGAATAAAAAAAATCCCGGGAGGGATAGCCCCATCGGTCATGATACAGACTATTGCAGACGGCCGTGCTCTGACTTTTGACATCCTCCCCGGTGAGCACCCGGGTCAGCCAATCCCCCAGGTCCAGAAAACGGTGGGCCCGGGCATAGACCCAAGGGGCTTCCTGCGCGGTCTCGAGGGTCTTGACCACTAATCCCTCCCCGTTTACCTTGCCGCCGTAACTGCTCAGCCAGGGTTCGTTTCGTTTCCGGGCCAGAAGCTCTGCCCGGCTGGCCAGGTCCAGGGCTGCCTGACCGTGGTGCTTCCACAGCTTGATGTAGGCGTGGGGTTCCTCCGCAAACTCCGGCAGCAGACAAAGGGGCGTACCCGTCTCATCCACCACCACCAGAGAGGATGAGGTGGCATCCAGGCCGATGCCCACCACCTGCTCCCGGCAAACGCCGCTGTCGTTTATCACCTGCCGGATCACCGTCCGCAGGCCCTGGAGGTAATCCTCCGGGTGGGCCAGAGCACAGCCCGGGGGCAATGGTGTACCGCTAGGCAGTGTCCGGTTCATCACTCCATGCGGATATGTAAAGACCGCCGTGGCCTTTTCCTCCCCGGTTTCGATATTTACCAGCAAAGCCCGTACCGAAAGGGTCCCATAATCCAGTCCCAGAGCATATCGCTCCATGCCGCCCTACCTCCTTGACCAGACGTTGGTCTCACAGCCTTGGCTCACCATACAAGATCGTAGTTTGATACTCCTTAAGGCCCCCCTCTCATAGTCTCGGTACTATTGGGGCGCAAAGGGACAGGGCTGCCGGCCGGTCCAGCGGTGGAGAAGCAGCCGAGAGGAGTACTTCTTCCCCTGCTGGCTTGGCTCCGACAGGTAATAGCTCCCATCCCCCAGGGCAATGAGGCCGGTGGCCCCCAGGGAACTTTCCCAGCCGGCAATGCCAGGATCATCAAGCTCCCTACCACTCTGGCACATCCCCTCCGGCTCCTCCGTTTCTTTTTTCTGGAGCGGACGGGTCAGGTCAAAGGTAAAAAAGGAGTGGTTGGGGTACTGCGCCTTCTTGCCGGGGTAGACCGCCGCCAGCAATGTGCCCGTGTAAGAATCATACTCCAGATTCTGGATACCGTAGGTCGTGTTACCGGTGTGTAGGAAAATTTTTTCTTCTGGACGAGAGGGCCCGCTGCGGTGGAGGCTGCCCTGCCGGAGGGGTCGCTCATACTGCCTCCAACTGCGGATGTCATACCGCAGCAGCACTTGGCAGTCGTTGTCCTCCCGGGAGAGGTCCGAATAAATTCCGTAAGCCACATACAGAAAATCTTTTTCTCCCCTCTGCCCAAACACAGGGGCAAAGGTAAGGCCGTCTATGCCGCTGCATCCATACCGGTGGCTCCGGCTTTGGCCGTTGCTATCCACCCACCGGGCTTCATAATCCGCCAGTACCTCACTTAGGTGCACACAGGTCATGATGCCGTCCCGCTCCGCGTCCATCCCCAGCCGGTTAATTTTCTCCACATCAAATATGGCGATGTAAAAGCCGTCGGTCTCCAAGGACTGCTGTCCCAGCCTTTCCAGGATGGACCGGCCAATCTGATCCCGCTTATACTCCAAAGAGGCGTAAAGCCGGCCATCCTGTGGGCAGTATGCCAGACAGCCCATGTGTCCCACCAACCCGGTGACCGTCCCCACAATTTGACCATCTAGGGTTGCTTTAACCAGAATATCCGTAAAAGAGAAGTAAACATATTGGCGGCAGGCATCCAGGGCCGCGCCCTGAACATGATCCGCCTCCCACCATCCGGAACAGATGCAGCCCGGCAGTTGACGGTGGCTCATTGGGTGCCTCCTGCGGCCAGTACATAATATGGGGGCTGACCGGCCTCCCTTACGTATCGGGCGGCCAGCCGCTCCAGCATCCCGGTGTCCTGGAGCAGCCACAACAGGGTGTATCGGTCCTTCAGGTCCTTGGCGTACAGGATGGATTCCTCCACCATCTCCGGCGTATAGAGCCGCCAGAACTCTTCCATATCAAAGCCCGCCTGGGTCAGCCGCGCCAACAGCTGTCCCGGAGTAGGGCCGCTCAGCAGCAGTTCCCGAATTTCTCCCCAATGCTCCCGGATGCTGTCCAGGCGATGAGACTCCGCATAAAAGCCCACCTGCCGCTGGAGGTCCAGCACCCCCTGTGCGGCAGAGCCGTAGACCCGGTGAATCTGTTTCTCCCACTCCTCCTGCTGGTGCCGGTTGGCAAAGTCCAGGGGAGAAGCATCCGCCAGCAGCAGCCGCAGGCCGCTGGTGACCACCGCGCTGTATCCCACATCAATGCCATGGGGAAAATAGGGCTTCCCCTGTAGGAGTCCGGTGACCTCATAAAAGTGGGACAGATGGTGCTCGCTGCCCGACGCGGGCCGGGTATTCCCCATATAGCTCATGGCGACTCCCATCTGGATCAGCTGCTCCATCAGGTGCCGGATGGCAGTTGGGTCCCTTTTCACTATCAGGGGGACGTCCGCCATGCACTGGATCACCTGCTGCCAAACCATGTTATAGACCATGGGGCAGAGGGGTTCTCCGATGACAAGGTGGCCCAACTGCCAGTCGTTGAGACTGGACCATTTGCCCAGGATGTCCCCCACCCCCGACCGAATCATCTTCATCGGGGCGTTGCAGAGCACTTCCAATTCGGCAACAATCCAGCGGGGTCCCCCTGCAGGATAGGTGACCTTCATGTTCTTCAGCATCAAGGCCGACCCCTGGGACGCATAGCCATCCATGGAGGGGGCCGTTGCCACGATCATATAGGGCAGACCGTGACAGTGGCTGACATATTTGCATAAGTCATTGATGACCCCTGCGCCCACCCCTACAATCACCTGAGTGGTGGGCCGAATCCCCTGCTCTAGCTGCCGGATGCTCTCCTCGTTGGGAACCAGCAGCCCGGCGTCCGGATACAGGACCACATTCAACTGGTTATGACTGGCCCGAAGCAGGGTTTCTACCTGCCGCCCGCAGACTTGATAGGTGTTGTGGTCATATACCAGCAGAATATGCTCGTATGGGGCCAGAAGGATCGGGATTTGTCCCAGTACATCCGTGCCAATCTGTATTTCCTGGACTTGGCAGCTGTGATGCCTGCCGCAGCCGCAGTCCAATATTTCTTTTTGATAATCCATCATTTCACCTTACCTTTGTTGGTAAACTCCCCATCCAGATATGCCTGACGCATCTCCCGGGCCAGCTCCGCCAGTTCTGCCGCTGCCCGGTGATGTCGTGCGGCAGGCAGCGCGTTGGTATAACCCTGAATCTCATAGGTGAAGTCCCCGGTATAGCCGATTTCCCGCAGTGTCCGCAGGACTGCCTTCCACTGAATATTGCCCATGTAAGGGGCCAGATGGGCGTCCCTGTCCCCCAGGTTGTCATTGACATGAAGAGCCTTTAGCTTACCGCCCAGCTGCGCCAGGGCGGCGGGCTGGTCCAGCCCGTTAAGGTTGCCGTGGCCGGTGTCCCAGCAGACTCCCAGGGCATCCTCCCCCACGGCGTGGATCACCTCCAGCAGGTCCTCCGTAGAGGCACCAAAAGTACGGCCCCCCTGTCGGTTCTCCGCCAGATTTTCGATGCACAGTCCCACGCCCCGGCGGCTTGCCGCTTCCAGGTACCGGGAAAATGCCTCCCGGGTGGCCGCCAAGGATGCGGCGTGAGAATACCAGACAGCATCCCGGACC
>CALGIL010000192.1 GCA_937914895.1 uncultured Angelakisella sp. | reverse complement strand
GGCGGCCCCGACTACTCGTCGGGGCGGACAGGTGGCCTTATTGTGAGGGGCTATGCAACAACACCCCGTAGGGCAGGGGGAGCACATGAGGGGGACTGGTCCCCCTCATGAGGTGCGACTGTCGCGCAGCGACCGCCACTTCCGCAGAAGTGGCTCGCACCTGGAGGCCCTGCCCGCCAGGGCATCAAAGCGCCTTCGAAAGGAATCCCTTTACGCCGTGCTAAAAGCTTTCCATAAGCCAAACCCGGCGCCCCCAAAGGGGGGCGCCGGGTTTGGCTTTAATCTATTCGTCTCGGCCGCAGCATTTTTTGTATTTCTTCCCGCTTCCGCAGGGGCAGGGGTCATTGCGGCCCACCTTGGCGCCCTTTTTGACGGGCTGCCGCTTCTCGCTGCCGTCGGTGGTGGCGGTAATGGGCTTTGCCAGCTGTTCCCGCTTGACCTCCTCCTGGGTGCGCACCCGCAGGGTCAGCACCATCTTGACGGTGTCCTCCCGGATGGCGTCGATCATCTGGTCGAACATCTCGAAGCCTTCCATCCGGTATTCCACCACCGGGTCCTTTTGGCCGACGCTGCGCAGGTGGATGCCCTTTTTCAGTTCGTCCATGGCGTCGATGTGGTCCATCCACTTGGCGTCCACGTTGCGCAGCAGCACCATCCGCTCCACCTCCCGCAGCACGGGGGCGGTCAGGGTCTCCTCCCGGTGCCGGTACAGGTCCAGGATGCGGTCGGTCAGCTGCTCCTTAATTTCCTCCCGGGAGGAAATTAAGGAGCAGCTGACCGACCGCATCCTGGACCTGTACCGGCACCGGGAGGAGACCCTGACCGCCCCCGTGCTGCGGGAGGTGGAGCGGATGGTGCTGCTGCGCAACGTGGACGCCAAGTGGATGGACCACATCGACGCCATGGACGAACTGAAAAAGGGCATCCACCTGCGCAGCGTCGGCCAAAAGGACCCGGTGGTGGAATACCGGATGGAAGGCTTCGAGATGTTCGACCAGATGATCGACGCCATCCGGGAGGACACCGTCAAGATGGTGCTGACCCTGCGGGTGCGCACCCAGGAGGAGGTCAAGCGGGAACAGCTGGCAAAGCCCATTACCGCCACCACCGACGGCAGCGAGAAGCGGCAGCCCGTCAAAAAGGGCGCCAAGGTGGGCCGCAATGACCCCTGCCCCTGCGGAAGCGGGAAGAAATACAAAAAATGCTGCGGCCGAGACGAATAGATTAAAGCCAAACCCGGCGCCCCCCTTTGGGGGCGCCGGGTTTGGCTTATGGAAAGCTTTTAGCACGGCGTAAAGGGATTCCTTTCGAAGGCGCTTTGATGCCCTGGCGGGCAGGGCCTCCAGGTGCGAGCCACTTCTGCGGAAGTGGCGGTCGCTGCGCGACAGTCGCACCTCATGAGGGGGACCAGTCCCCCTCATGTGCTCCCCCTGCCCTACGGGGTGTTGTTGCATAGCCCCTCACAATAAGGCCACCTGTCCGCCCCGACGAGTAGTCGGGGCCGCC
>CALGIL010000191.1 GCA_937914895.1 uncultured Angelakisella sp. | reverse complement strand
CCTCAACCTGATTCCGACTGTATGGTGAGAAGCCCCACAAAAACGGTCAGAATCAGGTTGAGGCTCCAGGTGACAAAGGTCTTGATGCCCGACACCACCCTGGTCAGGTTCATCCGGGGGCAGACCACCGAGACGATGGAAAGGGCCAGATAGGCGCACAGCACCGGCACCAAAAACCGGAGGATGACCTGGGAGATGATTTGGCAGATGCCAAAGAGCAGAAGGTTGTAGGCCGCGCCGGTCATGGGCTGGCCCGCCGCGGTGACCACCCCGGAAAACACCGGAATGAAGGCCAGGATAAACATGGCAAAGTCCTGGATGACCGCCACCGCCTCCAGGATGCACTCCACCACGGGGTCGGTGATGATGCTGCTGACAAAGACGCTGATGACGATGTAAAAAATGGGCTCCAGGCTGCTGGGGGTCAGGGAGGAATTAAAGCTGTTTAAAATGGCGCAGATAAGGATGATGCCCACCAAACTCACCAGCATCCGCAGGGGGGCGGTAACCGAGGACTTGACCGCGCCCACCGCCGCGTCCCACAGGGCGGAGGGGGAAAAGTTCCGCACCGTGTCCCACAGGGACGCGCCGCTGTCCAAAAGGTCCCGGGCCGCCTTGGGCAGCACCTCCCGCAGCCGGGCCGCCGGGCCGTTTTCCAGGTATCCCTCCAGCTGCTCCTCCTGGTCGAAGGAGGCGCCGTAGGCCGTCACAAGGGAGGCGGCCAGCACAAGCAGGGCCAGCATCAGGCATGTCCATCGCTTCATCGGCATCCCCTCCCCCTAAAGACTGAGGAGCATGGCGGCGGTGTCCAGCAGCTTGAGGAACAGCGGCATGCTGAGGAACAGCAGGGCCACCTTGCCCGCCAGCTCGATTTTGGAGGCGATGGCCTGCTCCCCCGCGTCCTTGCATACCTGGCCCGCCAGCTCGGCCAGAATGCACACCCCCAAACTTTTAAACACCACCTCAATAAGCTCCGGGGCAATCAGGGTGCCGTCAAAGACGCCTTGCAGCCTGTCGCCCACCTGGGCAATGCCGTCCATGAGGTACAGCACCACAATGATGCTGCAGGCAAGGGAGATAAAGACGGCGTACTCCGGCTTGTACTGCCGAAGCACCAGGGAGAGAATGGCGGAGACGACACAGAAAACGACCACCATAAAAATATCCATGGCTACAACCCGAATACCGTCTTGACGGTCTCGAAGAGATTGCTGATCTCGTAGATCATCATCATCAGCACCACAATCAGCCCCGCAAGGGAGGTGAGCATGGCCTGCTCCTCCCGGCCGGAGCGCAGCAGCACCTGATACAGCACCGAAACGATGATGCCGATGGCCGCAATGCGAAAAATCAGATCCACATCCATGGCTTTTCTCTCCCTTATCCCTCGACTTTACGCAAGCAATACCACCACCAGCAGCCCGCCCAGCACCCCCAGCCGCTGATAGAGGGGGGCATACCTGGCGCTGTGCTCCCGGGCCGCCTCCAGCTCCCGCTCCAGCTCCAGGGTGCAGCTGGCCAGGGCGGACAGCTGGTGCTCCAGGGGCCTTTCGCCAATCTCGTCCCCCAGGCCCAGCAAAATATCCCCCTCGGCGGTCCCCTCAAGGCCGGTGCGCTCCACCGCCCGGCCGATGTTCCGGCGGAAACTGCCGCTTTCCTCAAACTGCCGGGCCAGCTCCTGGACCAGGGCGCAGTCGGCCAGGGTGCTCTGCCGCGCCACCCGGCCCACCAGCTCCCGGGGGGGCGCCATGCTGGTGCGCAGATGCACCGTCATCTGCCGCAGAAATTCCAGCAGCTGCCCCAGCACCTGCTCCCGGCGGCGCAGCTGGTGGGCTTGGGCGTACCCCAGCAGCATGGCACAGCTAAACAGAAACAAAAGCCCCGCAAACTTCAGCATGGTACGCCTCCCTTCCTACAATCTGCCGGATGCGGGACGGCCGCCGGGGGCTGTCCAGCAGCACAAGGCTGGCAAAGGCACCGGTTTCCATCAGCATCCGGATCATGGGGCTGCAAAAAAGCTCCTCCGGGCTGCCGCAGTGGACCGACACCAAAAACCCCACCCCGCAGGCCAGGGCCGCCCGGATCTCGTCCACCTCCTGGGGGGACCCCATCTCGTCGCAGATGATCACCTCGGGGGACAGGGTGCGCACCGCCTGTTCGATGGCCGCCTTTTTGGGGATGCCGCAGACGGCGTCGGCGCAGTAGCCGATATTTTTGCGCGGCACGCCGCCGTCCATGGCGGACAGCTCGTACCGCTCGTCGATAAAGGTCACTTTGCGGCAGTCCCCCAGCTCCCCCGACGCCAGCATCCGCCCGGCATCCCGGAGCATGGTGGTTTTGCCGGTGGAGGGTGCCCCGGCCAGGACCACCCCGCCCAAAAGGTCCACCCGGGCGGCCAGGTCCCGGGCGGCGCCGGGGATGTCCCGGGAGATGCGCAGGTTGAGGGACGACACCCCCCGAAACACCAGTCCCCCGTCGGCACCCAGGCTGGCGCTGGCGCACACCCCCACCCGGTCCCCCCTGGGGGTGGTGATGAATCCCCGGCCCAGCTCCTGCTGGTGGGTATGTACCGAATAGTCGCACAGGCGGACAAAGCACCGCTCCAGCAGCGCCCCGTCCGCCGTCAGGCAGCCGGGGACGGGCCGGGGGGACAGCCCGCCCTCCCGGGTGACAAACCGGCTGGCCGCCCCGTCAAACACCGACAGGGGCCGCCCGCTGCGCAGGCGGATCTCCTGGATGCGCTCCTGCTGCTCCGGCGCAATGCGCCCCAGGGGCAGCTGGAGCTCCTCCGGCAGATACGTAAGGCTCTCTTCGTATTCCCGCGCCATGGCTGTCATCCTCTTCCCCTTGTCCGGCTTGCTTAGTCCATTTATATGGTGGGTTGTCCTTCCTTAGAACCAGGCGGCGTCCCCCGGCCGGGGGATTTGTCCCGCCCCCCGGGAAAGACAAAAACCCCCCGCCACAGCGAAAAAATTCGCCAT
>CALGIL010000190.1 GCA_937914895.1 uncultured Angelakisella sp. | reverse complement strand
CGCGGAAGAGGAGATCACGCTGGTGTGGAGCAGCATGTACGGCAACACCGAGGCGGCCGTCCAGCGCCTGGCGGGGCTGCTGTCCCAAAAGGGCATACAGGACCTGCGGATATACGACGTCTCCAAGACCCACTGCTCCTTCATCATTGCCCGGGCCTTTCAGTACAGCCATTTGGTGCTGGCGTCGCCCACCTACAACATGTAGCTGTACCAGGGGATGGAGACTTTGGTGGATGACATGGCCCGCTTAAACCTTCAAAACCGGGGGGCGGCAGTCATGGGCAACGGCTCCTGGGCGCCCGCCGCCCACACCCTGCTGCAGGAGAAGCTGGCGGCCATGAAGAACATGGACCTGGTCGCCCGGCCCCTGGTCATCCGCTCGGCCCTGGGGCCGGAGCAGAAGGGGGAGCTGGAGGACATGGCCGAGGCGCTGGCCGCCTCGGTCCGGGAGGGGGCCGCCGCCATCCTGGGCTGACGCAGGCCCAAGCATAGAAAAACCGCCTGCCGGGAGCGCAATGCCCCCGCCGCAGGCGGTTTTGTTTTGTGCCGCTGTAATAAATTTTACCCGGAACGTATGCCTTTGGGGGGCATTCGGCGGCTTTTTCCCGCTGCCGCCCTTACTTTTCTTTCGTGCTGGCCGTGTCGTACATATTGAGGATGCGCTTCACTTTGTATGTAGCCTTGCCGGTGCTTCCCGTAATCTCAAAGCAGCGCAGGACCGCCGCCTTGCTGGCGTTGTAAAGGGCCGGGTAGAACTGGTGGCAGGAATTGCCGCTGAAGTCTCCCGCCTGGGCCGCCCGATAGGTCGCCGTCAGAATATCGGTGACGATGTTGACCTTGGCAATGCCCATGGTGCAGGCCCTATGGATGTTGTCGTCGCCGGAGCCGGAACCGCCGTGGAGGACAAGGGGCATTTTGCAGGCTTCGTCAATAGCCTTCAGCCGGTCAAAGTCCAGCTTGGGGGTGCCCACATAGGCGCCGTGGGCCGTACCGATGGCCACCGCCAGGCAATCGACGCCGGTGTCCGCGATAAAGCGCTTGGCCTCCTGCGGGTCCGTCAGCGCGGAAACGCCGTCCACGGCATAGTTGTCCCCCTGGCCAACGTGGCCCAGCTCCGCCTCGATGCTGATGCCGGCCGCGTGGGCAATGCCGGCAAGCAGCTTGACCTGGGCGACGTTTTCCTCGTAGGAAAGCTGCGAGCGATCGGCCATAATGGCGCTGCAGCCGGTGCGCACGCCCATGACGCAGTCCTCAAACGTCGGGCTGTGGTCCAGGCAGAGGGCGACGGGGATGTCAACCTCGTCGGCAAACCGCTGCACAAGGCCGTGGGTAAAGTGCGGGTCTCCCCTGTTGCCCGTCAGAAAAATGAGCGGGGAATTGGCCTCTACGGCCGCTTCGATGGCCGAGCGAATCTGGATCTCGTTGAAGCCGGGGACGGCGGGAACGCCGTATTTTCCTTTGTAAGCTTCGTCTACAATGACCTTCATGGGTACAAACATAAAGCAGTCCTCCTCAGAATAATTGGCTAAGCCCGGCATAAAAAAGCCTTGCTTTGTCGTCCTTTTTGATGATTCCTGTGTCTAAGCCGGTGTCTAAGAAAAAAACGCATCCTTTTTTCCGTTGGTTTTTTCCTTTTTGGCCAGCTCGTCATTGACGTACAGAATCTGGCTCTGCGCCTGGTCCACCGCTTCCCGCAGTCCTTCCTCCGTCAGCTGGTCCAGTGTCAAAAAAACCTGACACAGCAGCGCAAGGTTGATTCCCGTCACCAAATGCAGCTTTTTTTGCCCGATGTACGGGACAAACATTTGATTGACGCTGCCCGCCATCACATCGGTAAACACAAAAAATTCGTCGTCCCCGCCGCTGTCCTCCATCAGCCTTTCAATGGTTTGCTTGGGGTTTTTGTCCACGGTAAACGCGTCGATGGTGATGATTCGGTCCGCGCCGCCCGCCAGCAGGTCCAAGGCATCCCGGAACCCTTTCGCCAAGGTGCCGTGGGTGGCGATCACCATTTTTTTTGCCATAGAATGTACCTCCCTGTATTGTGCGCTTTCTTGACACTATGTTTTTACTAGCAATTCGCGTGCCACATGGCGGCGGCTTTGCCGGCCCTCCGCTTTTGGGGCGCTACTGGTCGTCTGAGCTTAGGATCTCGTACAGATAACCCAGCTCCTTTTGGGGGATGGCGATATTATACCGCGTCTCCAAATCCTCCAGAAAATAATGGAGCTCCTTCATTTTTTTCAGCTGTCCGGCGCCGTACTCCTCCTCCGCCTCGCCGTCGTCGCCATGGGAGCGCAGCAGGCGTTCCACCATGCAGCTGACATGAAAATACACCAGGGCCTTTTTGCTGCTGGAAATCTGCCGGCCGGTGGCCTCCATGTATTTGTTCAGACAGCGCTCGATCTGCCGCAGCAGCTTTTTGGCGTCAAGGATTGTCAGGGTCTCCATCATCCGCCCCAGGGAAAATTCCTGCACCAGGCTGCTGTGGAACTGTGCGATCTGGCCCTTGTCGGCGACCTGGTCCAGCATGCGGTACAGCGTCTGTTCCCCCTGCCCGGTCATCAGGTCCTCCAGGGGCAGATAGAGCACCTGCTTGATGTCGGGGTTGCGGGTGCCCACAATGCCAATGACGTCGTGGGCCTTAAACACCTGGGCGTTCATTTTTTGCTGTGCCAGGGTCCCGTAATCCTGTTCCAGCACCGTCAGGTGGATGGTGGCCGGCAGGCTCCGCCGGATGATCCCGGTGATCTGCCGGGCCGTCCCCACCCCGGTGATGCAGCAGGTCAGCAGGCACCTGGGCCGGTTGGTTTTGGGGTAGAACGTCCTGCACTGGGTGGGGCACTCCCCCTCCATCCGCGCGGCCAGCTCCTCCAGGGAGGCCCCCTTTTGGATAAGCCGGCCCGCCCCACAGGCCATGCCCACCGAGGCGTTGTCCATGACGGCCAGGGGCACGTCCATGTGGGGCTGCAGCTCCGCACACAGGTACTCCAGCAGCTTTTTGTCGCCCATAAGCAGCAGACCCTGGGCAAGGTTATTTTCCGACACATACTGCAAAAGGTCGCCCAGCAGCCCTTCCTCCAGCTGGGGGGCCGGCCTGTCGTCCAGGGGGATGTCAAGGGCGTCATACACGGCGTCGCCCAGCAGCTGGTTGGCCGCCGCCGCAATGGCGCCGGCCGCGTGTCCCCGGTCCAGAATCAGGGCGCGCACCCGCCCAAGCCGCTCGTCGGCATACAGGCCCCGCAGGGCAAGGGTGACAAACAGCACGTCGTCGTCGCCAAAGGCGTATTCCAGCCGGTCTGCCAGCAGTACAGCCATACTACGGGCAATTTTATGCTCGCCGCTAAAGTGCTCCTTTACATAGGGCCCAAATTCGCTCAGCAGGCGGGCCCCGCCGGTGTGGCCGCTTAGGCAGGCATAAACGTACAGGGCCAGGGTCTGGGCGGCGCCGTCCCTGAACCGTATACGAAAGCGGTGCTCCATCTGGGACAAGGCATCCCCCACGCCCTGCCGCACAAACTGCATCAGGGCGCTTTCGTTGTAAAGGGGGCTCAGGCGCAAAAGCTTGTCAAAGCAGGCGTACAACAGGCCGGGCACACCCTCGTCCAGCCGCGCCGCGTCCAGCTCCTTTCTGCGCAGCAGCAGATATTTTTCGTTCAGCTGTTCAAAGGTCTCCCAAAGGATCTTCCGGGCGGGATGATTGTCCCGGCAGAGGCTTTCCATCTGGGCGGCGGGGGTGACAAACAGGTCCTGCAGCGGTCTGTCGCGGGCGCCCTGGCCGGCGGGGGCCCGGGCCAGCACAGGGTCCGGCAGCTCGGTCAGGCCCACCTTGACGCAGGGCTGCCCCGTGTATTTCAGCTGCGCGCTGCCGCAGCTGTATTTGACCGCGTTTTCCAGCGCGCCTAAATTTCCCGCAAAGGTGTGGGCCAGCAGCGCCGAAAGCACGCTGCCCGACACCTGGATGTCACGGTTCAGAATACGGCTCTCCTGCAAAAAGCAGCGGTAAATCAGCTGCAGCTTCTCCTCCCCGCCGCGCTCCTCCAGCGCCGGAATTTGGATGTGGATGGGGATCCTGCGCAGAAAGGTGGCCAGCAGGGCCTGGGAGGGGTCCTCCGTGGTCGCCAGCAGCAGGCGCACCTCCGCCCGGTTCCAGCCGTCGCTTTGCCCAACGCGGCGGAAGACGCCCTGGTCCATAAAGGTAAACAGCTTTTCCTGGCTTTCCCAGTTGAGGCGGTGTACCTCGTCCAAAAACAAAAACCCGCCGTCGGCGGCATCCAGCAGGCCTTTGGTGGTGGCCTGGGCCCCGGTAAACGCGCCCTTCATATAACCGAACAGGTGGCTGGACAGCAGCTCGGGGTTGTCGGCATACTGGGCGCAGTTAAAGTTGATGTAGGGCGCGGTTGGGCCCACGACACCGTTATCCAAAGCGTATTGGTACGCCTTTTGCGCCAGATAGGTTTTGCCCACCCCCGTCGGGCCCGTCAAAATGACGGGCAGCCGGTTGCTTGGGTAGTACAGGGATGTTTTAATTTGCTCCACGGCCTTTTTCAGGCTGCCGTTATACCCGATAAGGGTTTTGAATACATCCCGGGCGGCCGCAGGGGCCGCCGGGTCCTGGGGGGAAGGGTCCGCGGGCTTTTCCCCCAGCAGCTCGTCCAAACTGGCATAGACGGACCTGGACGCGGGAAAAAACCGGTGGGCAAAGGCCTTTGTATGAAAGTAGTACACAGGCCGGGTGTTCAGCTTAAACAGCACCCCCTGCTCCACAAGAACGGTCAGCGACTGGCTGACGGTATTTCTGCGCAGGCCGAATACCTGCGCCACCCCCTCGGCGGTAAGCTGCTCGCTGAGGAGGGAATTTAAATCGCAGTTTTTTGTGATTTGCTCGATGTGGGCGGCCAAATCTTTTCTTTTCATGCACTGCAAGCCTCCTTTCTATCGTCTGCAAATCCAAATGGCGCAAATAGGAAAATGCCGCCGGGCAGCTTTAGCCCGTTTTGACGGAACGCACCGCGGCGGCATGGAATCGCACGGTATATCATCGGTGCCACGCCCACGGGAGAGCGCGTACATAATTGAGATAGCAAAATAGATACCACAAATTTTCCAATCTTATCGGTTAGTTTGTACTATTTTTACAGTATTCCCCCAAAAAATCGCCAGTGTCGCCTTTTTGCCGCCACTGCATGGACAGTGTTGCCGCATCCCGTTATTTTGCGATGCGAAAACGGCCTTTTCACAGTTTGGTATGCAATTTGCTAAAAACAGTTCACAGCTGCGGGAAGATTCGACTAAAAGCATGTGCTTTCGCCCGCGGCGGCTCAAATCATCCCGTCAAACCCCATTTTACGCGGAAGTCCGCAGATGTACAAGCCGTTTTAGCTGCGGCAAAAGCATACAAAAAATGTCTTTTCTACCAAAACAAAGGATTCTGCAATTGACGGACGCCTGCGCCGCAATTTTAGGATAATGGAAATACAGTTCTTGAGGAGGATTACATGTACAGCGAACAAGTGACTGTTCGAAACAAGTCCGGCCTTCACGCACGGCCTGCCTCGACCTTTGTCAGCCTGGCCGCACGGTTCCAGTCAAGCATCACCATCCGCAGCGTGGAGGACACCCAGCCCGTCAACGCAAAATCCATCATTCTGCTGCTTTCCACCAGTCTGGGTAAAGGGACCCGGGTTGAAATTGCGGCGGAAGGGCCCGATGAACACGAAGCCGTCGTCGCTTTGGTGGAGCTCATAGAGTCCGGACTGGAGGAAGACCAGTGACGTCTTTGGCCAATACAGCTTTGCGGACAGACAGACCGGCAGGCCGCCATAACCAACCGGGCCGCCGAAGCCCTAAAACCCGCAGGTGAGAAGGAAGATGGGAGGTGCCTTGGGTCAAGCATCGCAAAGACCGGGGAGCAGAACGGAAAACCATTATGAAAGGGGGGTAAACGGATGATTTTAACGCTTAGGGTTGACGAGCGGCTGGTACATGGCCAGGTGGTGACAAGCTGGACGAAGAATCTGTCTGTTACACACATTGTTGTGGCAAATAACCAGGCGGCAGAGGATAAAATCCAAAGCATGACACTGAAAATGGCGGTCCCCAGTGGCATCAAGAGCATCATTGCCACCATCGAAGACGCTGCGGAAACGCTAAACGATCCCAGGGCGGAGGCACTAAAGATTTTTGTCGTATGCAATTGTCCCCAGGACGCATTGAGTTTGGTAAAATTGGTCCCGTCCATTCAGGACGTCAATATTGCCAACTACGGCATTGTTATTAAACCGGAGGTAAAGGACAAGACGGCCTTTACCAAGCGAGTCTTTTGTGACGAAGACGATCTGCAGTGCGTACGGGAGCTGGGCGGCATGGTAGAGGAGCTGTATTCGCAGACTTTGCCGACATCAGCCAAAAAATCGTTGAAACAAATATAGTAAGGAGTGAGGAATGTGGTAGTACAGGCGTTTTTAGCGGCACTCGCCGTATGGATTGGATGTGTAATTGAATGGATTGCCGGGTACCCGCAAACGATGCGTCCCATTGTGATGGGGCCTCTGGTGGGGTTGGCACTGGGCGACCTGCAAACCGGTATTTTGATTGGCGCACAGCTTGAGGCCATTTTCTTGGGCGTCGTTGCCGTAGGCGGCAGCGTTGCCGCGGAAACTGCAACCGCTTCGGGCATTGGCGTCGGCCTTGCCGTCATCTTTAAAATGCCCATTGACCAGGCCATTGCTGTGGCCATTCCGGTCGCTTATATCGGTGTTGTCATCAACAGTCTTCAGTATTCGCTGGCCACCCTGTGCACGCCCCTTGTGGACAAGGTTGTGGAACGCGACAATTATAAGCTCTATACTTTTACCGTCTTCGGACTGACCGTCCTGTTAAACGGCCTGCGCTTCTTGGGCATTTTCTTTGCGCTGGTCCTGGGCGGCGATGCCGTCGTCGGCTTTATCAACGGGCTTCCTTCTTTTGTCATGTCCGGCATCACCGCCGCGGGTGCAATGCTCCCTGCCGTGGGTATGGCGGTACTGCTCTCCATGCTGTGGAACAACAAAATGGCTTTGTATTTTCTGCTTGGCTTCTCCATCATCAAATACCTGGATGTGCCCATTCTTTTTGTTGCCATTATCGCCGTGTTCCTGGCCAGCGTCGAAATTATACGCGACATGGACCTGCGCAAAAAGCTGGATGCGTTAAAGGAGCTTGGCGTCTCTGCCAAGGTAGCAAAGGCAGATGATAAAATCAATGAAAAGGAGGGCTTCTTCTCATGAGCAAGCTGAAGGAAGGCCTTAGCAAGGAAGAAATCACCCATCTTAACCGGATGTATTGGCGTTCCAACGCGTATGGGCTTTGTTTTTCATACGATCGGCAGGAGGGTATTGGGCTGCAGTGGGGCATGTATGATTTCATCCGCTGGCTGTACCCCCACAAGGAGCAAAAGGAACAGCGTCTTGACGCGCTGAAACGCCATGGTGTGTTCTTTAACATCACAGCGTACATCATTACGACGGGCATGGGGCTTTTTGCCTCCCTGGAAAAAAAGGCGGCCGAAGACCCCAACTTTGACACCTCGTCCATCAACGCTGTAAAAGCGGCCATCCAAGGGCCCTTGTCGGGCATTGGCGATTCTATTTTTCTCATTGCCTGGCGGGTAGTGGTAACAGGCATCACCCTTCCCATGGCCATGCAGGGAAGTCCCTTGGGCTTTATCCTTTTCCTGCTCCTGTTTAACCTGCCTTCCTTTGTCGGCAGGTACTATCTGCTTTTTGCATCCTACAAAATGGGCTCCACCATCATTGAAAAGGCGTTTGACAACGGCATCATCGACCTGCTCATTAAAGGTGCTACCATTATGGGGTTGACCATGATTGGCGCCATGGTGGCCAAAACGGTCAACGTCCCCCTGGCTGTGGTGCTGGGCGCCGGGGTAGAAGCGGTGCCCTTGACCGATGCCCTTGATGGGATTATGCCCGGGCTTTTATCAGTTCTACTCACATTAGGCACCATGAAGCTGCTGCAAAAAAAGGTCAGCGTCATTTGGATTACGGTGGGCATTTTTGCTTTGTCCATTCTGGGGGCGTTGGTCGGCATATTCTAAGGCGAATCGGAGGTAAACCATGAACAACAGTATGAACAGTGTACAAGACCGCTATACGATGAACGATGGACGCACGGTTCCCTGTGTTGGATTCGGGACCTGGAAGACCCCGGATGGGGATGAAACCTACGCCAGTGTGATGAAGGCCTTTGAGGTCGGCTACCGCTATGTGGACACCGCTTCGTATTACGGAAATGAGGCCAGCGTAGGCAAAGCCGTTCGAAATTGCGGCATTCCCCGCGAGGAGTTGTTTGTTGCCACAAAGCTGTATACAGAAGAGCCCTCGGAACAGACCTTTGTGTCGGAGATCATGGGCTCTATGGAACGGCTGGCACTGGACTATGTGGATCTTCTTCTCATCCACTGGCCGTATTCCCAGCGGCTGCACCCCAAGGACTGGAAGGAGCTTAACGCTCTGGAGTGGCAGGTCATGGAGCGCATGGTGGAAAAAGGATTGGTCAAATCCATCGGCGTCAGCAACTTTTCACCCAAGTATCTGGAGGCCCTGCTGGAAAGCGCCAAAATCCTCCCCGTGGTCAACCAGATCGAGCACCATCCGGGCATTGCCCAGCCGGAAACCGTGACCTGGTGCCAGGAGCATCACATCGTTGTGCAGGGGTGGAGCCCCCTGGGCAGCGGCCAGGTGCTGGCCGACCCCGTCCTTGGGGAAATCGCCGCCAAGTACGGCAAGTCGCCGGCGCAGATCTGTCTGCGGTGGGCCGTGCAAAAGGGCGCTCTTCCGCTGCCCAAGGGTATCACGGAAGAACAGTTGGCCGAAAATATGCAAATTTTTGATTTTGCCATTACCGAAGAGGATATGTGCGCCATTGCCCAGTTCCCCCCCATCGGATTTTCCGGGATGTACATTGGAAAGTTTATGTAGGACCGGCACAGCCCACTAAAAACGCACCCCTTGGCGTGAAACAGCGTAACAGCCTGTTTCATCCAAGGGGTGTGTTTTTTATCCAGCCGGTTTTGTCAGCGGCGGCGCCCGGAGGAGGCGGGAATGCCCATTTCCTCCCGATATTTTGCCACCGTGCGGCGGGAAAGCTCAATGTGGGAAAGCTGCAGGGCCGAACGGATGTCCTCGTCGGAAAGGGGGGCGGATTTTGCCTCGGCGTCAATGAGCTTTTGAATGCGCGCCTTGATGGTGGACGGCGCCAGCGCGCTGCCCGACTGGCTGCGTATGCCGGCCGAAAACAGGGACTTTAACGCCACCACGCCGCCGGCGCAGGAGATGTACTTGCCCTGCACGGCCCGGCTGACCGTGGAGGTGTGCAGGTCCAGCGCCTCCGCAATTTCGGACATGAGCATGGGCTCCAAAACCTGTCCGTCCAAAAAATAGCGGGGCTGGCGCCGCACCACCTCGCCCAGAATGCGCACCAGGGTTTTCCCCCGGCTTTGCACCGAGTGGATCAGGGTGTTGGCGCCCTGCAGGTGGGCCTGCAAATATTCTTTGGTGGGGGCGTCCGACGTTTGCTCCAGCAGCTGGCAGTAGTGGGTGTTCAGCTCCAGCCTGGGCAAAACCCGGTCGTTCATGGTGATGTGCACCACGTCCCCCTCCCGTTCGATGACGGCGTCCGGGATGACGGGGGCGGCGGTTTCGCCGGTGTAGTACCCCTGGGAGGGAATGGGGTTGAGGCCGCGGATGGTGTCACAGGTGGCCTGGGCGGTTTTTTTGTCCGTGCCCAGCAGCTTTGTAATGGCGGGAAGGTTATTCTGCGCCAGCAGCGGCAGGCCCTCTTTGACCAGCCTGATGGTGTGAGAATTAAAATGGGGGCCCGCCGCCAGCTGCAAAATCAGGCATTCCTGCAGGTTTTGCGCGCCCACCCCCGCCGGGGATAGGCTTTGCAGCAGGTACAGCGCCTGCATCACGTCAAACAGGGGGACGCCCAGCTCCTCGGCGATGTCCCGGGGGTCCTCCGCCAGGTAACCCCGCCGGTTGAGGCAATAGACCAAATACTGGCAAAGGGGCTTAATCCGGCCCGCCACCGGCTGGGTGCCGATCTGCTCCAGCAGCAGGTCGGCAAAGGAGATCTCCCTGCTTTGCAGGGCCAGGGGGTCCAGCCCTTCGGGGGCGGCTGTCTTCCAGATGCTGTCAAACTCCCGCACGGGGGAGGGCACGTCGGCGGCCTCGTCATCCGCGGTGTCCTCCTGGGGGGGCGGGGATGCGGCCGCGGGAAGGTCCCCGGCGGGGTCCGCCTCCTCAAACTCTAGCAGGGGGTTTTCGGAGATGCTTTGGGAGATCAGCTCCTTGAGCTCCCATAGGGGCATGCGCAGGATCTCCAGGGACTGAAGCATCCCGGCGCTTAAAATAAGCTGTTGTTTTTGTTCGATGCGAAGCTGCTGCGCCATGCTCTGATCCATGCCAAATCCCCTCTGCTCTTATTGCGGCCCCTCTTACACCCCTTTATGTTACCATAAACCCGGGGAGAAAAAAAGAGGGCCGCGCCGTCCCCTTAAGGACCTCGGGAGCCTTTGCGGCCCCCTTGCGCGGCAAAACCTCCCTTTTGCCGCCTGGGCAAGGTCCGCAAACCCGCACCGCCTGGGCAAAGGGAGGTTTTCTGCGCAAAAATTTTGTGTCTTTCCGGCACCGCCGGCCGTTCTTTTTTACTGCGCCAGGGCGGCGCCCAGGGCCCGGCAGGCCTCCTGTGCCGCTTCGTCCGGCGCTTCGTTGCAAATGACGCTGTCACAAACCCGCTTTGCCCCGGCACCGTCGCAGTCGGCCTCCCAGTTGTGCATCCATTCGCCGTCGCCCCAGCCGTAGGAGCCGAACAGGGCGATGGGCTTGCCGGAAAGCTTGGGCGCGCAGGCGGAAAACATGGGCTCAAACTCGCTTTCCTCCAGCACCTCCACCCCCATGGACGGACAGCCGAAGGCAATGGCGTCATAGCTTTCCACCATGGACGCGTCAAATTGGGAGGGAGTCAGCAAAACCGCCTGGGCCCCCGCCGCCTGGGCACCCTCCGCCACCGCCGAAGCCATGGCCTCGGTGTTGCCGGTACCGCTCCAATAAACCACCGCAATCTTTTTCATCTGTCATGACACCCCGCTTGTCTTGTTATTTTAAAACAGGCACAGCAAGCTGTGCGATTGTTTTTCCGTGGTTCCAGTGCCGGCAATAGACCGCCGTGCACTTTTGGTACTGCGCAAAGCGCTTTTTGGCCGCGTCTTCGTCGCCATAGACCTTCCAGCAGCCCTGGCATTTAAAATTCCTGGCGCCGTTTTCGATAAAACCGCGCACGTCCTCCGGCGGATAGCCAAGGAACAGGCCGATTTCGTGGGGGAAGTCCTCCTGCCGGCTCAGTCTTTCCATCAGGCGGAGGATGCAGTGGCCGGATTTTGTGCTTTCATACCCGGCGCGCCGAAGCAGGCAGGCTGCGTCGGCGTGGGACAGGTCCCGCCCCAGGCTGATGGGTCGGAACAGGTAGATGAGCGCCCGATTCCCGGAGCAGCGCAGGGGCACGGCGCGCAGCCCCTTGGGGGCAAGGGTCCGGTTGAGCCCGCGGATGTCCGCCCTCAGCTCCTCCCGGGAGGTAAACCCACAGGAAAACAGACTTCCGGTTTTAATCCCGGCCAGGGTGGGGGCGCAGTATCTGACGACCAGGTCCTCCGGCATTTGTACCTCCCGCATTCTGTGCCTTTTGCGGCGCCCGCCTTTGGGGCGGCTTTCCATGGGATAAGGCAGACGGTTAACTATGGCTAACTACCACAGTTTAATGCTTCCACCCGCTTTTGTCAAGGGGGTTCTGCCGGACCGGACGCCCTGCCCCGGGGCCGCACTCTGTACGGACAGGGTCCCCCGGCCGCACCCACAGGCAAACCCTCCCCCGCGAATTGCTTTGGGGCACCGGGGGGTGTATAATCAGGATGTAGGCTAAGGCTGGACAAAAAGTCAGTACAACCCCGCTTCTAATTAAGCACTATTGTTGGGAGAGACCGCTATGTGGATATTGTATGCTCTGGGCTCCGCGTTCTTTGCCGGGGTGATGTCCATCCTGGCGAAAATCGGCATTAAGCACACCGATTCCAATTTGGCAACCGCTTTGCGGACCATTGTGGTGGCCGTATTTGCCTGGCTCATGGTCTTTATCGTGGGCTCCCAGCACGGCATCGCAAGCATTGAACCCAAAAGCCTTGTCTTTCTGGTCCTGTCGGGGCTGGCCACGGGCGGGTCGTGGCTGTGCTACTTTCGCGCGCTGCAGCTGGGGGACATCAACAAGGTGGTCCCCGTGGATAAGTCCAGCACCGTTTTGACCATGCTGCTGTCCTTTTTGCTGCTGGGCGAGGGGCTGACCTGGCTGAAGGCGGCGGCCATGGTCCTCATCGGCGCGGGCACCTATTTGATGATCGAGCCCAAGGAGACCGGCACGGCCGGCGCGGAGGGGCACAAATGGCTGGTCTATGCCGTTTTGTCGGCGGTCTTTGCAAGCCTGACGGCCATTTTGGGCAAGGTGGGCATTGCGGGAGTGGAATCCAACCTTGGGACGGCAATCCGGACCATGGTCGTCCTGGTCATGGCCTGGCTTATTGTCTTTTTGCAGGGCAAACAGCACGAAATCGGGGACATCGACAGGCGAAGCTGGGGGTTTATCGCACTGTCCGGCCTTGCCACGGGGCTTTCGTGGCTTTGCTTTTACCGCGCCCTGCAGCTGGGGCCCGCCAGCGTGGTGGTGCCCATTGACAAACTGAGCATTTTGATTACGGTGGCCTTCGGCCGCCTTGTGCTCCGCGAAAAGATGAACAAACGGCCCCGGGCGGGCCTCGCCCTGATTGTGGCGGGGACCCTGAGCCTGTTATTATAATCGTTCTTACAAGAGATCAGCCAGACCGAAACGGAGGTTACCAACCATGAAAAAGAGCCTTGGCGTCCACCCCTATCTGTACCCCATGCCCGTTTTGATGATTGCCACCTATGACGAAAACGGCACCGTGGATGTGATGAACATGGCCTGGGGCGGCATCTGCGAAAACAACCAGGTGGCCCTGAACATCAGCGAGGGCCACAAAACGGCCAGGAACATTAAATTAAAGGGCGCCTTTACCATCAGCGTCGCCGATGTGGACCACCTGGACCAGGCGGACTTTTTCGGCATTGCCAGCGGCAACAAACTGGCGGACAAGTTTGCGCGCAGCGGCCTGCACGCCGTCAAAAGCCAGAAGGTGGATGCGCCCGTCATCCAGGAGTTCCCCGTCACCCTGGAATGCAAGGTGGCCGAAATCCAGACCCAGGGCGGCGGCTTTCGGGTGGTGGGAGAGATTCTGGACGTGCTGGCCGACGAAAGGGTGCTGGACGCCCATGGCAAAATCGACCCCGCCAAGGTGGGGGCCTTTGCCTTTGACCCCTTCCAAAACGGCTATTACAAGCTTGGCGAAAAGGTCGGCCAGGCCTGGAGCAGCGGAAACCGCTTTATGAAGTAGGCACTCCCCTGCCCCAAAACAGAATGCGCTGTGGAAAGCCGCGATGTTGAACATCGCGGCTTCTCTTCTGCCCAAAAGCAGCTTTGCAGCCCCCGCCCCGCCTTCTGCGTATGGTTTGCGTGTAAAAAGCTTGTGTTTTTCAGGGAAGATTAAAGTTTTGTCTGTTATAATAACCTCACCCGCTAACGGAATCAAAGATTCCGAGCGGGTCCCGAGAAC
>CALGIL010000189.1 GCA_937914895.1 uncultured Angelakisella sp. | reverse complement strand
TCCGGCTCTCCGGGAAAGCTCAGCTTGTTGGCCATCACAAATCCCCTGCCGCCGGCGGAGTACCCGTCCAGCTCCGCCCGGTAGTAGTCCTGGCTGGGGGCAAAGTCCCGCAGCCCAAAAAGGCGCAGGGCCTCCTCCCGGACTTCCTCCCCGGTGTGGCTGGGTTTGGGGTCGCCGCTGTTTTCCAGCTCCATCAGGACATATTCGGTGATGCGCGAATCGCCCAGCTCCCCGGGGGATGCAAAGGACAAAGGGCCAAAAAACCCGATGAGGCGGTCCACCGCGTCGGCGGCGGCATTGTCCCGCCCCGGCCCCGCCTGCAGCTCGTAGGGCCGCAGCGCCTCGGGCTGAAAATAGTCCACCGACAGGGTCCGGGTCAGGTCCCCGCTCTCAGTGACATACCGCAGGGCGTTGGTCATGCCAATCTTCAGCCGGTAGCGCACCTGGCCCTCCTCCAGGATGCCCGCGCCGTCCTCCACCGTCAGGGCCGCAATATACTCCCCCTGTACGTCCAGGTCCTCCAGCACTTCCTCCACCTTGGCGGAGGTCACCCGCAGGGCCCCCCACCCGGCATAGGTCCCGGCTGGGGCGCAGGACAGCGCCTCCACGGCGGAGGCGTCCGCGGCAACAAGGGCGTCCAGAAAGCTTTGGGCCATGGCCCCCGCCTGGCCCTGGGAAAAGAAGGAGTCCTCCGCCGCCCCCTCCCGAATCAGCTGGCGTTCGGCCCCGATAAGCTGGGTCTCCAGCCGCCAGCCCTTGTCGCCTTTGACCATTGCCAGGGTCGTTTTGTACAGGGACCCGTCCGCCGCCTCGTCCTCAAACTGAAAGGTGACCCGCCCCCCGTCCCGCTGGGCGATGCGGACGGTCTCCTCGTCGGTGGTATAGGGGAAGTGGACCACCCACTCACCCCCGTTTTTATACAGCTTGCCGCCCTCCTCCATAAACAGAAGGTCCTCCCCGGGGGTGACCCGGCCCAGAATGGTGCCGATCTCCTCCTCGCGGGCGTAGGTGGACCGCAGCAGGTCCTCCAGGTCCCGGATGGTCTTATATTGGGGGGACGCGCTGGGGTAATAGGTGCTGTCCCCCACCTGCACAGGGTCTTCGGCGGCCACGGGCAGCCCGCCGCCATAAAAGAGATACTGGACCTCAAAATCCTGGGCCAGCAGGGCGGTAAAGGCGTCTGTCAGCTCCCGGTCCGTCTCCTCCCTGCCGCCGCATCCCGCCAGGGACAGCACCAGCACCAGCGCCAGCAGAAAGGACAGCCTGCGCATCAAAATTCTCATGGGTCAGTCTCCTTTCGGTGTCTCTGCCTTCTATTATATCGGCACCGGCCTTTGTGCGCAAGACACCCGCCCGCCCGGGGCCCCCATGCCGGGCATTCTTTTGCCTTTACGGGGGATTTGTGCACCCATGGGGGGGCTTTTTCATAGGATAGACCATCAAATGAAGAATGAGGGATGCACATGGATACATTGCGTTACGGTGACACCGGGTCCCATGTCCAGATCCTCCAGATGGGTCTGGCCCGGGCCGGCATGGACCCCGGGCCCCAGGACGGCATCTTCCGCGAACAGACGCGCACCGCCCTGCAGGCCTTTCAGATCCAGGCGGGGCTGACCCCCACCGGCATCGCCGGGCCCTACGTCTGGGAGGCGCTGCACCCCTATCTGGTGGGGTACCGGGTGCACACGACCGTGCGGGGGGATACCCTGTACCGCCTGGCCCGGCAGTACCACACCCGGCTGGGGGCCATCCTGACCGCCAACCCCCAAATTGACCCCGGCCGGCTGCGCATCGGCCAGGCGGTGATTATCCCCCTGGGCTTCCCCGTGGTGCCCACGGACATCGCCTATTCCTCCGCCCTGCTGGAGCTGGTGCTGGAGGGCCTGCGGGCCCGCTTTCCCTTTTTGACCATGGAGTCGGTGGGGCGCAGCATCCTGGGCCGCCCCCTTTACATGATCACCATGGGGGAGGGGGAGCGGGAGGTTTTTTACAACGCCGCCCACCACGCCAACGAATGGATTACCACCCCGCTGCTGCTGGCGTTTTTGGAGGCCTACGCCCGCGCCTACGGCGAGGGGGGCCTGCTGTCCGGAATGGACGCCGCCGCGCTGTACAGCGGCGTGACCCTGCGGATGGTGCCCATGGTCAACCCCGATGGGGTGGACCTGGTAACCGGCGCTTTGGATGTGGAATCGGACGCCTACACCCAGGCCCTGAACATCGCCCAAAACTACCCGGGCATCCCCTTCCCCTCCGGGTGGAAGGCCAACATCCGCGGGGTGGACCTCAACCTCAACTATCCCGCCGAGTGGAACACGGCCCGGGAGATTAAGGCGGCCCAGGGCTTTACCGGCCCGGCCCCCAGGGACTATGTGGGCCCCAACCCCCTGTCCGAGCCGGAGACCCAGGCCATCCACGGCCTGACGCTGGACCACGATTTTCAGCTGATTCTTGCCTACCACAGCCAGGGCGAGCTGATCTACTGGAAGTTTTTGGACTACGAGCCCGCTCGCTCCTTCGAGATTGCCCAAGACATGGCCCGGGCCAGCGGGTATTTGGTGGAGGAGGTGCCCCTGGCCTCGGGCTACGCGGGGTACAAGGACTGGTTTATCCAGACCTACGACCGCCCCGGCTATACCATCGAGGTGGGCAGGGGCGTCAGCCCCCTGCCGCTGGAGCAGTTCCCCGGCATCTACCGCGACAACCTGGGCATCCTGCTTATCGGGTTACAGGTGGTGGCGGACGGGACCCTGCCCGCCGACCAATAGGCCGCCCGCGGGCGGTCGATCCGGCGCACTGTGTGCGCCTCGACGTAAAAGCGGGGGCTTGCCGCCCCCACTTTCACGCGATTTCTCCGGTGCTTTATTTCACGCAATCGCTTTTTTGACAGCTTAAGGGGGAAAGGGCCGCGGCCTTCTCCCCCTGTCTTTTTGTGCGCCTGTTCAAATGCGGCGTCAGCCCCCGGATCTCTTTTTCCGGACCAGCAGTTTATCCACAAAGCCCGTCTGGTATTTAAGGGAAAGGTACCCCACCAGGGAGATGACCCCCGCGCCGATGCAGTCCACAATCAGGTCCTTCATGGTATCCATCAGGGCCAGCCGGCCCACAAAGCCCTCCCCCGCCTCGGTGCCGAACTTCTGCATATTGGTGCCCAAAATCCCGTCGGCCAAAAATTCGTAGATCTCCCACACCACACCGCAGGTGACGGCAAAGCAGAAGGCAAAAAAAGCCACAAAGGCCGGGCTTAAATACATGGGCACCTTGTCGGTCCTGTTGAGGATGGTGATGACCGAAAAGCCCAGGGCCCCCAGCATGGCGCCGCTGAAGCAGTGGAGGATGGTGTCCCACTGGGGGACGATGTAATAAAAGCTGCGCACCTCGCCCAGGTAAATGGCGCAGTAAAGAAAAATGGCGTACAGCACCAGCATGTTGGAGGGGATCTCCAGGTTGACCCGCTTGTGCAGAAAGCCCGGCAGCAGCATGGCAAAAATGCCCAGAATGCACTGCAGCAGCATAAGGACATAGTCGCTTTTGACCCGCTGGTACGGCAGGGCGTCCTCCGGGGATGCGGGGGCCAGGCTCATCTCCGCAATGACAAAGGCCGTGGCAAACACCATGGTAAAAAATACAAAAAGATTCAGGTTTCGCTTCCAGTTGGACCGCTTTTTCGCACGGCGCATTCTCTGCCTCCCTTTTTTCCACTGGCTTTAGTATAGCATACCCGCCAAAAATTGAAAAGAGAACCTTTGGGGGCACAACTTTTTTGGCACAGCCCTTTGTAATCCCGCCGCGGATTCGCTATAATGTGGATGTTGGTTTGCCGGGGGCCGGGCCCTTTGCCGCGGCGTCCAAACATGCCGTAAAAGAGGGGTTTTGTGTGGTTTTGCTCATTGCCGCCCATCTGGCCGCTTTCGCTGGCGGGCTTGCCGCCAAAAAGGTGCACTTCCCCGCCGGGGCCATGGTGGGCGCCATGCTGGGCGTGGCCGTCTTAAACCTGGCCATAGGGCGGGCCGCCGTCTACCCCGCCGACCTGCGGGCGGTGGTGCAGATCTGTTCCGGCGCCATCATCGGCTGCCGCTTTACCCGGGACGACGTCCGCCAGCTGCGCCAGGTGCTGGCGTCCACCCTGATTTTGGTGGCGGCCCTGCTGGGCTTTACCGTGGCCTTTGCTTTTTTGATTGCCCGGGTGTCCCCTTTAAGCCCCGCCACCGCCCTGTTGGCCTGCGCCCCCGGGGGCGTGTCCGACCTTGCCATTCTGGCCCCGGATTTTGGGGCCGACCCCCGGCAGGTGGCCCTCATCCAGCTGTTCCGGTTTGTCTTTGTCCTCACCCTGTTCCCGCCCCTGGTCAAACGGTGGTACCCCCACGGGGCAGGCACCCCGGGGGAGGCTCCCGCCCCCGCCGGGGCCGAGGGAACGCCGGAGACCCCCCCGCCCCCCAAGGGCCGGGGCGGGCAATCGTTACGCTATCTAACACTTCAAAG
>CALGIL010000188.1 GCA_937914895.1 uncultured Angelakisella sp. | reverse complement strand
AAGCAGGACAAGCCTGGCGGCAATATCGGCTGCCAGGCAGAAAAATAACATCATCAATAGAATTTAGAACAGGAGACATAAAAATGAATTACAAAAAAGCATATCTTAAAACCTTTAATCACCTCACCGACCTCATCGACCAGCTGATCCGGATACAGCAGGAGGCGGAGGAACTGCTCATTGGCGGCGAGGAAGCCGATTCAGCCCCCCTGGACGAAGAGGAAGTCCCCCTGGAGGGTGAGGAAGCGTTACAAATATAAAAGCCCCCGCCCCACAATTTCTATATAGGTTGTCCCCTTGCTTTTTGCGGCAATCAATGGCACAATAAACAAAAGATGCTTCAGGGGAAAGGGGACAGTCTATGGCAAAGGAAGGACTGCATCAAACCGTATTGATTCTGGATTTTGGGGGGCAGTATAATCAGCTTATCGCCCGCCGGGTGCGGGATTTGGGCGTGTACTGCGAGGTGCACCCCTACCATAGGGGAATGGAAAAAATCCGGGAGCTTGCGCCCATCGGTGTCATCTTTACCGGGGGGCCCAACAGCATTTACGAGGAGGGCTCCCCCCGGGTGGACCCGGAGGTGCTGCGCCAGGGGATCCCGGTGCTGGGCCTTTGCTACGGCATTCAGGCCATTGCCTTTGCCCTGGGGGGCCGGGTGGTCACCCGCCAGCAGCGGGAATACGGCCGCACCGCCATCTGGTATGACAATTCCTGCCCCATTTTTAAGGATCTGCCCCCGGAGGGCCGCTGCTGGATGAGCCACACCGATTCGGTGGAGGAGATGCCGGAGGGGTTCCGGGCGGTGGCCCATACCGATTATACCGCCGTGGCGGCCATGGAGTCCGCCGATCAAAAAATCTACGGCCTGCAGTTCCATCCCGAGGTGCTGCATACCGAGCACGGCATCGATATGCTGAAAAATTTCCTTTATGAGGTCTGCGGCGCCCAGGGCGACTGGACCATGGGGGATTTTGCCCAGCGGTCGGTGGAGGCACTGCGGGAGAAGGTCGGGGATAAAAAGGTGCTGCTGGCACTGTCCGGCGGCGTGGATTCCTCGGTGTGCGCGGCGCTTTTATCCCGGGCGGTGGGGGATAACCTCACCTGCATCTTTGTGGATACCGGCCTTATGCGCAAAAACGAGGGGGACGAGGTGGAGCGGGCCTTCAGCGGCCGAAAGCTGAACTTTGTCCGGGTGGATGCCGAGGCGCGGTTTCTGGCGCGGCTTAAGGGCGTCACCGACCCCGAGCAGAAGCGGAAGATCATCGGCGAGGAGTTTATCCGGGTCTTTGAGGAAGAGGCCAAAAAGATCGGCACCGTGGACTACCTGGCCCAGGGGACCATCTATCCCGACGTCATCGAGTCGGGCCTGGGGGACGCCGCCGTCATCAAAAGCCACCACAATGTGGGCGGCCTGCCGGACCATGTGGACTTTAAAGAGATTGTGGAGCCCCTGCGGCTCTTATTTAAGGACGAGACCCGCCGCCTGGGTCAGGAGCTGGACCTGCCTGACTACCTGGTGTGGCGGCAGCCCTTCCCCGGGCCGGGGCTGGGCATCCGCGTCATCGGCGAGGTGACCCGGGAGAAGCTGGACATCGTCCGGGAGGCGGACTGGATTTTCCGGGAAGAGATTGCCAAAGCGGGCCTGGACCGGGAAATCAACCAATATTTCTGCGTCCTCACCGACATGCGCTCGGTGGGCGTTATGGGGGACGGGCGCACCTACGACTACGCCCTGGCCCTCCGGGGCGTCACCACCACCGACTTTATGACCGCCGACTGGGCCAAGATTCCCTATCCCGTCCTGGAGCGCATCAGCAGCCGCGTCGTCAACGAGGTGCGCCACATCAACCGCATTGTGTATGACATCACATCCAAGCCCCCGGCGACTATTGAGTGGGAGTAATGTAACCATTGCCGCAAACCCTGTATTTATCGGGGTTTGCGGCTTTCTTTTTCACCTACGAGTACACAAAAGGTACACGAAATGGGGCTAAAAGAAACTTTGAAGCCTTTCAGCCACCTCGCCCTGTTTGTTTGGGTAAAGATGCGAATAGGTCTGCAAAGTGGTTTTTATATCTTCATGACCCAGCCGTTCACTAATCAACAGTGGGGAGAACCCCATCTCAATCAGCAGGCTTGCGTGGCTATGGCGAAGGTCATGAATTCTAATAACCTTGACACCGCTTTTCTTACAGCCTCTGTCCATCTCATGTTTAAGATAGTGCTTTGTCACGGTGAATAACCGTTCGTTTGGTTCGTAGTCTACAAGTTTTTCAACATAAGACTTAATGAGGTCGCAGACAAAGGGCGACAAGGTAACTTTCCGTTTGCTTTTTGGTGTTTTCGGCTCGAGGATTAAATCCTCGTTGTCGAGCCGTGCGTAGTTTTTGTTGATTGACACTGTGTTCGCATCAAAGTCGAAGTCGTTTAAGGTCAGCGCAAGCATTTCTCCGGAACGCATTCCAGACCAGAAAAGCAGATTGAAAATCGTAGTGGAAACAATCTTGTTGCTAACAACTGCAATGAACCGCTTAAACTCATCCACCGTCCAAAACAGCATGCAG
>CALGIL010000187.1 GCA_937914895.1 uncultured Angelakisella sp. | reverse complement strand
GAAAAGCTGGGCAAGGTGCAAATGGACGTCCATTTGCACCTTGCCCAGCTTTTCCCGGATTTTGCCGATGAGGGGGGCGGAGGCCACCCCCCGCAGGTAGACCAGCTTCACCGAGGTGTTGCTCAGCCGCCCCAGCGTCATCCCCTCCACCACCAGGCGGGGGCTTTTCAGGCGCCGCCGGATGAGGGACAGATTCATCACCACGGATTCCGAAAAGCCCTCCCGGGAGCCCTGGAGGTTGTTTTCGGAGGAGGGCTCGCTGACGCCCCGGGTGGCAAAGCCCTGGTACCCCAGCAGGATGGCCTTGGGGCACCCGTCCACCAGCACTGCCGAAAAGCCGGACATGCACATGATCAGCAGCTCGACGTAGGTGCGGGCCTCCTTTACCTCGCTGGCCATAATAACCCCCTGCTGCAGGTAGGCGTACACCTCCTCGGGCGCCGTCAGGCCGGCGGGGGTTTTTACCACGTTGGGCATGAGGAAATCCGACACCTGCTGGTTGGACACCATGCCGTCATACATCACCATGGCCACCCGGACGCCGCCGTCGGTGGTCTTGGGGGTGATGATGAGGTCGTCGGAGTTGGCCTGCAGGCGGCGGATCTCCACCAGCGCGTCGGTGAGGCTTTCGGAGATGGGCTCCTCGCCCTCCCCCGTCTCGATGACCCGGTAGGTTTTTTCTTCGGCTTGTCTGCCCATTTTTTCCTCTTCCTTCCATGGACCGTCCTCATTAGTCTGCGCCGGGCGGGGGCAAATATGCCATCCGGCGCACCCTTTCCGCATATTGGGACGCCGCGGCCCTCATACTAAGACGGGAACAAAAAAAGGAGGAGATCTTCCCCATGCTGGTATCGTTTTTTCGGACCTTTATCCTGTATATCGTCATTATTTTTGGGGTGCGGCTTATGGGTAAGCGGCAGCTGGGCGAGCTTCAGCCCTCAGAGCTGGTCATTACCATCATCATTTCCAACATCGCTACCCTGCCCATCGAGGAGATCAGCACCCCGCTGTTCGTGGGGCTGCTGCCCATTCTGTCCCTGGTCACCTTTGAGGTGATCATCTCCGCCATCAACCTGAAAAGCCGCACCATGCGGCGGCTTTTTTACGGCAGGCCCGCCATTGTCATCCAGGACGGGGTCATCGACCAAAAGAAGCTGCGGGACCTTCGTTTTTCGGTGGACGACCTGATGGCCCAGCTGCGCAGCAACCAGGTCTATTCGGTGGAGGAGGTGGACTTTGCCATGGTGGAAACCACCGGCAAGCTGTCCATCTATCAAAAATACCAAAGCCGTCCCCTGACCCCGTCGGTTATGTCCATGCCGGACCAGCCCTCCAAAAACAGCCCGCCCTATGTGCTTATCAGCGACGGGGTAATCTACCATGAATTTCTTGCCGACTGCGGCCGCGACGAAAAATGGCTGAAGGAGGTTTTGGCCTCCCGCAGGGTGACCGCCCAGGACGTCTATGTGATGACCGCCGATAAAACCGGCGCCTACTGCCTGGTGAAAAAAGAAGGAGCCGCCTCATGAAGCGGCTGATTACCTCGGTCATTCTTTTAGTGGCCATCATCTGTGTCAGCACCCTTTCCCTGTACAGTCTCCGTGACCAAAAGGAGGCCATTATGACCGCCGCCGCCGAGCTGCGAAGCATGTCCGGCGACCCCGACCCGGCGGTGCTGCAGGAAAAAAGCCAGCAGCTGTTTGACGACTGGAACCAGCGGGAGGAAATTTTGGTGCTGTATATCCGCCACGACGTCCTGGACCAGATTACCCAGCTTTTAGCGGAGCTGCCCGCCCTGGCGGAATATGAGGACTGGGCCGCCTTTTTTGGCCGGCTGGATGTGGTGTCGGCCCTGATGGACGACCTGTGGAAAAGCAACAACCCCACCTACCGCAATCTGCTGTAAGGCCCCAAAGATGGGCAGACTGCCCGTTTTGGGCCTGGGGGCGGACAATCCGGCGCGCAATGTGTGCCTCGATGCAAAAGCGGGGGCGCACCGCCCCCGCTTTCACACGGTTCCCCCACTGCTGTCCCCCGCGCAATCGTTTTTGGACAGCCGGAAACGGCCGGCAGGGGCACCCCCTGCCGGCCGTCTTATCCGCACCGTCCGTTTATTCTTCTTCCTCCGGTTCCGACGACGGGGAGGTTGGGTCCCCGTCGATGCGCACCGTCAGGGTCACCCTGTCCCCCACCTGCATCCGGGTGCCCGGCGGCGCGCTGCAGATGACCGTCCCCACCGGGACGCTGATGTCGGTGCTCTGCTGGATCTCGCCCCACTCCAGACCAAGCTCCCCCAGCAGCATAATGGCGTACCGCTCGGAGCACCCCTCCAGGTTGGGCATCCGGAAAAACTGGGAGCCCCGGCTGACCCAGACAGTGACCGTCTTGTCGTCGGGCAGGGGCTCCCCCACCCCCACCGACTGGTCGTAAATGACGCCCTGGGGCACGTCCTCCTCAAACAGATACTCGGGGCGCAGGGTAATGTCTCCAAAATCCTTTTCCAGCTCGCGGATGCTGGGGTAGTGCAGGCCCACCAAATCGTATTCCATCACCGGGGGCGGCTCCGGCTCGGGCGGGGGCTCCGGGGTAAACAGGAGAAAATTGTTGCCCGTGACCATGGCC
>CALGIL010000186.1 GCA_937914895.1 uncultured Angelakisella sp. | reverse complement strand
CGGACATCTCCCGGTTTGCCCCGCCGAAGGGGGAGACCACCCAGCAGGTGTATGACCGGGTGGTGAGCCGCATCACCCAAATCGCGGCGGAAAATGCCGGAAAGACGGTGGCGGTGGTAGCCCACGGCTTTGCCCTGATGACTTACAACAACTTTATGCGGGGCATCCCCCGGGACCGTCTCCAGCGCCTGATGATGGGCAATATGGCGGTGTCCACCGTCCTGTATGAGGACCCGGCACACCCCATGCTCCAGACCCTTGCCGACGAAAGCCATATTCCGGAGGAACTGCGCTTCCTCCACGGGACCGAAAAAAGCTAAACGGAAACACAAAGCCGCAGCCATTGGAGGAACGATCTTTGGACCAGCTATTCCAGGAAATCGAAAAGCGCCGGACCTTTGCTATTATCTCCCACCCCGACGCGGGCAAAACCACCCTGACCGAAAAATTTCTGCTGTACGGCGGCGCCATCGCCCTGGCGGGTACCGTCAAGGGGAAAAAGCACACCCGCCACGCCGTCTCGGACTGGATGGAAATCGAAAAGCAGCGGGGCATTTCGGTGACCTCGTCGGTGATGCAGTTCCATTACGAGGGCTGCTGCATCAACATCCTGGACACCCCCGGGCACCAGGATTTTTCCGAGGACACCTACCGCACCCTTATGGCGGCGGATTCGGCGGTGATGGTCATCGACGCCGGCAAGGGCGTCGAGGCCCAGACGCGCAAGCTCTTTAAAGTCTGCCTGCTGCGGGACATCCCCATTTTTACCTTCATCAACAAGATGGACCGGGAGGCCCGCAGCCCCTTTGACCTCATGGAGGAGATTGAACAGGAGCTGGGCATCCGCACCTATCCCGTCAACTGGCCCATTGGCAGCGGCCGGGATTTTAAAGGGGTCTATGACCGCCACCGAAAGGAGATCCTCTTTTTCACCCCCAACAAAGGGGGTTCCAAAGAGGTGGAAAAGGCCGAGTTCCGCCTGGACGACCCGGGTCTTAGCCGGGTGCTGGGGGAGGAGGCGCGGGAGGCCCTCGCCGACGACATCGAGCTGCTGGACGGCGCCAGCTATGATTTTGACCTGGAGGAGGTGCGCCACGGCAGGCTCTCCCCGGTCTTCTTCGGCTCGGCTTTGACCAACTTCGGCGTGGAGCCCTTTTTGGAGGATTTTCTCCAGCTGACCACGCCGCCCCTGCCCCGGGAGGCCAAGGAGGGGCTGGTGGACCCCTTTGACCCCGCCTTTTCCGCCTTTGTCTTTAAGATTCAGGCCAACATGAACAAGGCCCACCGGGACCGCATCGCCTTTATGCGCATCTGCTCCGGCAGGTTTGAAAAGGGGATGGAGGTCTACCATGTCCAGGGGGACAGAAAGCTGAAGCTCTCCCAGCCCCAGCAGCTTATGGCCCAGGAGCGGGAGATCATCGACGAGGCCTTTGCCGGGGACATCATCGGCGTCTTTGACCCCGGCATCTTTTCCATTGGGGATACGGTGTGCAGCCCCGACAAAAAGTGCGAGTTTGGCAGCATTCCCACCTTTGCCCCGGAGCATTTTTGTCGGGTGCGGCAGGTGGATACCCTAAAGCGCAAGCAGTTTGTAAAGGGCACCACCCAAATTGCCCAGGAGGGCGCCATCCAGATCTTCCAGGAGCCCGGCGCGGGGATGGAGGAGGTCATTGTGGGCGTGGTGGGCACCCTGCAGTTTGACGTGCTGGAATACCGCCTGAAAAACGAGTACGGCGTGGACATCCGGATGGAGCCGCTGCCCTATCAGTATATCCGGTGGATTGCAAACCCCGGCATCGACCCCAAAAAGCTGCACCTGAGCAGCGACACCAAGATTGTCCAGGACATCCGGGGCAACCCTCTGCTGCTGTTTACCAGCCAGTGGAACATCAACTGGGCCCTGGAGAAAAACGAGGACCTGCGCCTTGCGGAGTTCAGCCGCCAGTAAAGCGGGGACGGCGCCTTGTGATTTTAAAAAGCCTTATTGCCTCCGGCAGGGATTCCTGGCCGGGGGCCTTTTTGTGCCCTGCCGGGCAGGGTTTGTTTTTAGCCAAGGCTATCCTTCTTTATCTTTGGGACATAGCCCCAAGCCCTCCTACGCCTCCGGCGGGGCCCCCTTTCTGCTGGCAGAAA
>CALGIL010000185.1 GCA_937914895.1 uncultured Angelakisella sp. | reverse complement strand
GATGAAAATCGACGTCTACGCCTATATGCTTATCGACGGCGGCCGCAAGGGGCTGGAGGGGGTGGACAGCCGCGATACGGCCTATCACAACCACTTCCGGGTGGCGGGGGCCAAGCTGCTGCTGGACGGCTCGCCCCAGGCCAAAACCGCCTGGCTGACCCAGCCCTACTACGTAACGCCCCCGGGGCAGGACCCGGACTACCGGGGATACCCCGTCTATGAGGACGACGGGCAGGTGCTGGATTTTTTAAAGGACTGCCTGCGCCACAACTGGCAGGTCCTGTGCCACTGCAACGGCGACGCCGCGGGGGACCAGTTTGTTGGGATGTACCGCCGCGCCATGGAGGAAACCGGCATCCGCACCCCCCTGCGCCCCGTGATGATTCACGCCCAGACAGTGCGGGAGGACCAGCTGGACCAAATGAAGGAAATCGGGATGTATCCCTCCTTTTTTCATGACCATACTTATTACTGGGGCGACTACCACCTGTCCTCGGTGCTGGGGCCCCAGCGGGGGGAGCGCATCAGCCCCCTGACCTCGGCCCTGGCCCGGGGGATGTCCTTTACCCTGCACCAGGACACCCCGGTGGTACAGCCCAACATGCTGTTTTCCATCTGGGGCGCGGTCAACCGCATCACCGCCGGCGGCCGGGAGATCGGCCCCCAGTTCCGGGTGGGCGTCATGGACGCCATCCGCGCCGTAACCATCCACAGCGCCTTTCAGTGCCACGAGGAGGCCGCAAAGGGGTCCCTGACCCCCGGCAAGCTGGCGGACCTGGTCATCCTGGACCGCAGTCCCCTGGAGACCCCCGCCGGCCAGCTGAAGGACATCCGGGTGATGGAGACGGTCAAGGAAGGCCGCACCATCTACCGCAGATAGAGGCCGCGGGGCTTTGCCCCGCACCCCACCAGTTTTTAAAAAAACTGGACCAAAATTTTTAAGAGGGCCGTCCTTTGCGCAGTGGGAAGGCACTGGAACACAAAGGAATCCCTTGCCGCGCCGGCGCACACCATCATTGTTATCCGTTATCTGTTCTTTGTTACTACCTAAAGGGGGATTTTCCCATGCGCTTTCTTCTGGCGGTCCTGGTGGGGCGCCTTATCCGCTTTGCGGGGCGTTTTTCCGGGCGGGCCACCAACCTGCCCGGCCAGGTGGCCCTGCGCATCTGCCCCGACTTTTTAGGGCGGCTGCGCTTTGACGGCAAAATCATCGCCGTCACCGGCTCCAACGGCAAAACCACCACCACCAACATCATTGCCCACACCCTGCGCCAGGCGGGGTATACCGTGGCCATCAACGAGGAGGGCTCCAACCTGACCGCGGGGGTGGCCACCACCCTGCTGTCCCGCTGCACCCTGGGGGGACGGATGCCCCAGGATTTTGTGGTGCTGGAGGTGGACGAGCGGTACTCCCCCCTCATCTTTCGGGAGATGACCCCGGACATCTTTGTGGTGACCAACCTCTTTCGGGACCAGGTGGTGCGAAACGGCAACCCCGACATCGTCTTCGAAAAAATTGAGTCGGCCATTGCCCCCTCGGTGCTGCTGGTCCTAAACGGCGACGACCCCATCTCCCAGCGGCTGGCCCCCCGGAATCCCCGGGTCTATTTTGGCATGGAGCGCACCGACCGGTCCTTTGACCGCTCCCAGTTTCTCACTCACGACTGCAAGGTCTGCCCCAAGTGCTTCCACAGGCTGGGCTACCGCTTTTACCACTACAACCACATCGGCGGCTTCCACTGCGATTTTTGCGGGTACCAGACCCCGCCTTTGGACTTTGCGGCGGACCACGTGGACTTTGCCGCCGGCCGCTTTCAGATTAACGGCATGCCCGCCCGGGTGACCTACCGCACCATCTTCCATTTTATGAACACCACCGCCGCCGTGGCGGCCTGTGTACAGGCGGGCCTGAGCCTGGAGCGGGCCATTGCCGGCGCCGCCACCTTTTCGGTCAGCCGGGTGCGGTATGACGAGATGGACCTCTGCGGCCGCAAGGGGGTTCTCATGCTCACCAAGCAAAACTCCGCCAGCCTGGACCAGTCCATCTCCTTCGCCCTGGAGCAGCCGGAGGAAAAAATTGTGGTGCTGTATGTCAACAACGTCCTTTATACCGAAAATAAAGACATCTCCTGGCTGTACGACGTCACCTTCGAGCGCCTGCGGGGCCGGGTGAACAGCATTGTCTGCTCCGGCAACCGGGCCTGCGACATTGGGGTGCGCCTGCGCCTGGGGGGCTTTGCCCCGGAGGAGTACCAGGTTGTGGAGGACCTGGGCCGCATCAAGGACGCCGTCGGGCAGACCGGCGGCGCGGTGTATATTTTGGCGGCCTCCGCCTTTGGCGACGAGGACGGAATTTTGGAGGCGCTGAAATGAAGGAGATTGTCATTCTGCACCTGTACGGCGACACCCTGGACCTGTACGGAGACTTTTTCAACGTCACCTGCATCACCAGCCGCCTGGACCAGCTGGGCATCCCCTGCCGGGTAATAGCCGCCAACCTGGGGGAGCCCTTTGACCCCATGGCGGCGGACCTCATCTATCTGGGCCACGGCAAGGCCCGCAATCTGGCCGCGGTGGCGGGGCATTTTCTCCCCTTTGGCGGCCGGATGCGGGAGGCGGTGGAGGCGGACAAGCTGGTGCTGTGCACCGGCAGCAGCCGCCTGCTGTTTGGCCAAAGCTTTCAGACCTTTGACGGGCGGGAGCAGCCCGGCATCGGCCTGTTTGACTACACCGCCATAGAGACGGGCCAGGTATTTACCGGGGACGTGGTGGCAAAGGCGGCCTTTGACCCGGACCTTACCACCTACGGCTTTATCAACCGCACCGCCCACCTGGTGGGGAAAAACACCCACCCCCTGTTCCGGGTCATCCAGGGCCCCGGGGACGGCGAAGCCCCCGACGGCCTGGAGGGCACCTTCTATCACAACTTCTTCGGCACCTGGCAGATGGGCCCCCTGCTGGCCCGAAACCCCGGCTTTTTGCAGGAGATCCTCCGGCGGCTGCTGGGGCCGGAGGTGCCCCTCAATTATGACGACGCCCTGGAACAAAAGGCCCTGCGCCTGACCCTGGGGGAATTTAAGCTTTCCTGACCCATCACTTTTCCTTTGCGCGCCCGGGTGGCATCACGCCGCCCGGGCGCGTGTTTATTTTATTCGCTTGCGGCCCCGCCAGGCCTATTATGATGGTCACGTGAAGAGCCTTTGGTGATGTTGTCGCAGAGGGCCGAGGGCTTTTTTGTTCAATTGGTAGATTTTGTCTGCTAATGCGGCCTCTTTGGTTGACCCCTCCCAACCCAATATGCTAGGCTGAACTTGTCGGCTGATGATTCCTGCCGCGGCAGGACCCGGTACAAAGGAGGTTGCTTATGAAAAAGATGTTGGCGCCCGCCCTGGCTTTGGTGTGCTTGCTGTCCCTTTCTGTCTCGGCCTTTGCCGCTACCCAGCGGGCCGCCACGGAAGAAATGGCTCCCTGTACCGCAGACCAAGGGTACGCCCGGGAAGAAGAGGCTTCTTTGGGCATCGTCACCCCAATGGACACACCGTGCCCGCACTGCGGGGAGTATGCCGTTTCTTCCACCAAGACCTATTGCCCCTGGACTACGACGGGAAATGTCCGCGTCTGCTACATCCATGATGATTATACTGATAAGGAGCAGGTGCGCGGCGTTATGGTTACCACCGTCTGCGAAAACTGCGAATGCGGCTCTACCGACTTATACGAGGAATACCGCTGGTACTGTACAAGGAGGCACTACGCACACCCAATTGACCAAGCTATTGTCAGTTGGCCATCACTGCCGCGGCAGGACCCGGTATAAAGGAGGGTTTTTATGAAAAAGATGTTGGCGCTCGCCCTGGCTTTGGCGTGTCTGCTGTCCCTTTCTGTCTCGGCCTTTGCCGCCACCCAGCGGGCCGCCACGGAGGAAATGGCTCCCTGTGCCGCAGACGGCGGGCACAGCCATGAAAAAGCATATGTTTTCGGTGAGATTACCCCAACGGGTGCTCCATGCCCCGAATGTGGGCAGTACACCGTCTCTTCCACCAAAGAATATAGCTCTTGGGCCTATACCGGCGCTCTTCGTGTTTGTCCGACAAACTCCAATTATAACGATAAGGAGCAGGGGCGCACTGTTATTGTTGTTACGGCTTGTAAAAACTGTT
>CALGIL010000184.1 GCA_937914895.1 uncultured Angelakisella sp. | reverse complement strand
GCCTGCAAATCACCCCCCAGGGCGCCGTTTTGGAGCCCTGAGCCAAAGGAGGAGAAAACCATGGATACAAAGCTTGGGTCCGGCGGCTTTGCCCTGGACCAGCGCGGCCGCCCCTACCTGGTGGGCGGGCTGGAGGAGGCGGCCCAGCGAATCCTCATCCGGCTGACGGTCCCCCGGGGGAGCTTTGGCCCCAACCCGGAGCTGGGCAGCAGGCTGCGCCAGCTGCCACGGGGCACCGGGGAGGAGATGAGCCAGTGGGCCCGGTATGCCATTGAGGAGGCCCTTTACCCCATGGCGGAGGTGACCCTGGAGACGGTGGACTGCGCCTACGACCCCGGGCGGGACCGGGCGGAGCTGCGGTGCGCCTTTCGGGTGCGGGAGCAGCCGCTGGAGCTGGAGCTTGCCCTGTGACGGGGGCGGAGGAAAGGATGATTGCCGTGTCTTTGTACGAGGAAATTTACGCCGCCATGGAGGAGGCCTTTGTCCGGCGGGCGGGGTATGCCCCCGACGAGGCCTCCGATTTGGGAATCCGCATGGGGGCCCTGGCCGCCCAGCTGGAGGAGCAGGCCCAAAAGATTGAGGAGCTTTCCCGGCAGGCCTACCCCGAGACGGCCACCGGCCTCTACCTGGACCGCCACGCCCAGGTGCGGGGCCTGGCCCGCAAGGCGGGGGTTTGTGCCGCGGGCAGCCTGACCTTTCGCCGGGACACCGCCGCCGGCTATGATGTGCTGATTCCCGCGGGGACCCTGTGCCAGACCACCGGGGAGGCGCCGGTGCGGTTTGAGACGACCCAGGACACGGTGCTGCCCGCCGGGGAGGTCTGGGTGACGGCGCCGGCCCGGTCCGTGGAGGAGACCCCCGAGGCAAACGCCGCCGCCGGCAGGGTGACGGTGATGATCACCCCGCCCCAGGGGGTGACGGCGGTAAGCAACGAGACCCCCTTTTTGGGCGGCGCGGCCCCGGAGGACGACGGGGCGCTGCTGGCCCGGGTCCGGGTCAGCTATCAGGCGGCGGGCAACGGCTGCAACGCCGGGTATTACCGCCAGCTTGCCATGGGCCAGCCCGGGGTGGCCTCGGCGGCGGTGCTCACCGGGCGGCGCGGAGCAGGAAGTGTGGATGTGGTGGTCTTTGGCCGGGGGACGGCCCCCGCCCCGGAGCAGCTGGAAGCCCTGGGGGACCGGGTGGCCCGGGAGCGGGAAATTGGGGTGGACGCCCTGGTGCGGGCCGCCGAAGCGACGCCCGTCAGCCTGACCCTGGAGGTGGCCCCCATGGAGGGATGGGATTTTGCCGCCGTCTCCCGGGAGTGCGCCCAAAGCATCACCGAGCTGGCCCGGGACCTGGCGGTGGGGCAGCCCCTGTATCTGGCCCGGGTGACGGCCCGGGCGCTGGAGGCGGACGGGGTGCTCAACTGCCGGGTGGCCGCCCCTGCGGAGGACCCCCGGCCCCTGGAGGACCGGGTGCTGCTGCTGGAGGCTTTGACCGTCCGGCAAATGGAGGTGGTGTAGCATGGCCCAGCATGGTCCCTCCACCCTGGGCCGCCTGCTGGCGGCCACGCGGCTGTACGACCTTGCCGGGGACAACCCCCTGGATTGGGAGCTGGACGCTTATTTGGCGGGCTTTGACATGGTGGAGCAGCGGTGTGCCAGGGCCATGGAGGACGCCTTTATCCAGACCTGCGGCGAGGAGCGCCTGCGCCGGTGGGAGCGGTTTTTGGACCTGCCCTGCCACCCCGCCGCCCCCCGGGAGGACCGCCGCCGATTGGTGCTGCGGCGGGTGGCCGTGGGGCCGGGGGACAGCACGGTGGCGGGGATGCACCGAAGCCTTTTGGCCGCCGGGGTGGAGGCGCAGCTGACCGAGCATTTTGGGACGGGGACCCTTTCGGTGGACATCTCGGGCTATGGCAGCCACGGCTCCCTAAGCGCCGCCATTGCCGAGGCCCAAAAGATGCTGCCCGCCCATCTGACGGCGCTGTTCGTCCTCACCGGGCCCTCCTGGCTGACCACCCAGCTGTGGAACAAGACCTGGCTGACCATCCAGCTGGAAAACCTGAACTGGCAGGAGCTGGAAGCCCTGC
>CALGIL010000183.1 GCA_937914895.1 uncultured Angelakisella sp. | reverse complement strand
CTTCCGATCTGGTTCCCCTCCGCCCTTAGGACGATGCCCCAGCGGTAGACGTTTTTTTGGCGCTGTGCCTCCACCCAGGAGTGCAGGACCGCATCGGTGGTCTGGATGCTCTGGTGATAGGGCCAGGAGAGGTACCGGACCACCTGGGGGTCGCTGCACCAATTGTGAAACATATCGCGCACATCCCCCGGGACAAAGGGACGCAGCAGCAGACGTCCCGATTCCAGGGGACGGCTGCCCTGGTGGATGAGCATAGGGCGCCCTCCTTTTTGGGTTGATTCTATCAGTATACCGCAAAGTGCGGGGGCGCACAAGACGGCAGTTTTGCGCAGGCAGAGGTGAGAAGGCAGGGGGGATAACCGGGGTGGCCAGCTCCGGTAAAACAGCGGGTTTGCTTTGATGCCTGCCGCTGTTTTTTGATTGCCGATTTCCCTGGCCCTTTCCGGGCGTATTTTTTCCTCTTCCAGCGTGACTGCAGCCCACTAACGTCTGCCCTCCTGAGAATGTTCCTTTTCGAGAAAAGGAACCGAAAAGCTTTTAAGTGTCATAGGGCAGGCGGCTATTCATCCCAGTGCCTTGCTTCGGAGCTTTGCTCCGAAGTCCCAACCAGGAGGAGGGGAGGGGGAAATGCATGTTCCCCCTCCCCTCCTCCTGGTTGGACCCGGCACCCGGGCAAGGCACGGTGAGCAATGGATAATGGACAATGGACAATTATAAGACGCGGCCAAGCCCGGACTGCAAATCGAAAGAGCCAGTGATTCCTTCTTCTGTGAGCGAATTTATCCATCCTTCGGGGGAAGGGGCCGCTTGACGAAAGCAGGAAGTGATTTCTTATTCTTCGCGCGCTTTCCCACTGCACAAAGTGGGGATGTCTTAAAAGTTTGGGCCGGCTTTTCAAAGCTGGCAGGGTGCGGGACAGCGTCCCGCGGCCTTGACCTTTCTGCCCTCTGCCCTCTCCCTTCTGAATACTGAAGGGGCGCGCCAGCTGGCGCGCCCCCTGTGGGATGGATAAGCTTATTGTTCGTCCTTCAGGGCAGCCTGAGCGGCGGCCAGGCGGGCGATGGGCACACGGAAGGGGGAGCAGGAGACGTAGGTGAGCCCGGCGCGGTGGCAGAACTCCACGGAGGAGGGGTCGCCGCCGTGCTCGCCGCAGATGCCCAGCTTAATGTTGGGGTTGGTCTGGCGGCCCAGCTTGCAGGCCATATCCACCAGCTTGCCAACGCCCTTCTGGTCCAGGCGGGCAAAGGGGTCCTGCTCGTAAATCTTTTTGTCGTAGTAGGCGCCCAGGAACTTGCCCGCGTCGTCGCGGCTGAAGCCGAAGGTCATCTGGGTAAGGTCGTTGGTGCCAAAGGAGAAGAAGTCGGCCTCGGCGGCAATTTCGTCGGCGGTAATAGCCGCCCGGGGAATCTCGATCATGGTGCCCACGTGGTAGCTGAGGCTGACGCCGGACTCATGGATGATCTTGTCGGCGGTCTCGGTGACAATGCCCTTGACGTACTGCAGCTCCTTGACCTCGCCCACCAGGGGGATCATGATCTCGGGGACGATCTTCCAGTCAGAATGCTTCTTCTGCACGTTGATGGCGGCCTCGATGATGGCGCGGGTCTGCATGGCGGCAATCTCGGGATAGGTGACGTCCAGGCGGCAGCCCCGGTGGCCCATCATGGGGTTAAACTCGTGGAGGGAGGCGATGATGCCCTTAAGGGCATCCACGGTCATATTCATTTCCTTTGCCAGGGCGACAATGTCGTCCTCTTCGGTGGGCAGAAACTCGTGAAGAGGGGGGTCCAGGAAGCGGATGGTGACGGGCTTGCCTTCCATGGCCTCGTACAGGGCCTCAAAGTCGCCCCGCTGCATGGGCAGGATTTTGGCAAGGGCCTTTTCCCGCTGCTCCACCGTCTCGGAGACGATCATCTCCCGCATGGCGGGGATGCGGTCGGCGTCAAAGAACATGTGCTCGGTGCGGCACAGGCCGATGCCCTCGGCGCCGAAGTCCGCGGCGGTCTTGGCATCCCTGGGGGTGTCGGCGTTGGTGCGGACGCCCAGCTTGCGGTATTTGTCGGCCCAGGCCATCAGGCGGCCGAAGTTGCCGCTGATGGACACGGGGACGGTGGGGATGGCCTCGCCGTAAATGCTGCCGGTGGAGCCGTCCAGGGAGATATAATCGCCCCGCTTAATGGTTTTGCCGCCCAGCTGGAAGGTTCCTTCCTCCTCGTGCATGCGGATCTCGCCGCAGCCGGAGACGCAGCAGGTGCCCATGCCCCGGGCCACAACGGCGGCGTGAGAGGTCATGCCGCCCCGGACGGTGAGGATACCCTCGGACACGTCCATGCCGTGAATGTCCTCGGGGGAGGTCTCCAGGCGGACCAGGATGACCTTCTCGCCCTTTTCGGCCATTTCCACGGCCTCGTCGGCGGTAAAGACCACACGGCCGCAGGCGGCGCCGGGGGAGGCGGGCAGGGCGGTGCCCAGGGGCTTGGCGGCCTTTAGGGCCTTGGTGTCAAACTGGGGGTGCAGCAGGGCGTCCAGCTGTTTGGGGTCCACCATCAGCACGGCCTGCTTTTCGGAGATCATGCCCTCGTCCACCAGGTCGCAGGCGACCTGCAGGGCGGCGGCGGCGGTGCGCTTGCCGTTGCGGGTCTGCAGCATAAACAGCTTGCCGTCCTCGATGGTAAACTCCATGTCCTGCATATCCCGGTAGTGGTCCTCCAGCCGGTTGCAGATGTCCACAAACTGGTTGTAGCAGTCGGGCATAATGTCCCGCAGCTGGTCGATGGTCTGGGGGGTGCGGATGCCCGCCACCACGTCCTCGCCCTGGGCGTTCATCAAAAATTCGCCAAACAGCTTCTTTTCGCCGGTGGCGGGGTTGCGGGTAAAGGCAACGCCGGTGCCGGAGGTGTCGCCGGTGTTGCCAAAGACCATCATCTGCACGTTGACGGCGGTGCCCCAGTCGGAGGGGATGTCGTTCATGCGGCGGTAGTAAATGGCACGGGGGTTGTCCCAGCTGCGAAAGACCGCCATAATGGCGCCCATCAGCTGCTCCCTGGGGTCGGAGGGGAAGTCGAAGCCCTTTTTGGACTTAAATTCCGCCTTAAACTGACCGGCCAGCTCCTTAAGGTCCTCGGCGCTCAGCTCGGTGTCCAGGGTGACGCCCCTCTTTTCCTTCATGGCGTCGATGAGCTGCTCAAAGTAGGCCTTGCCCACCTCCATGACCACGTCGGAGTACATCTGAATAAACCGGCGGTAGGAGTCGTAGGCAAACCGGGGGTTGCCGGTCTTTTTGGCCATAACCTCCACAACCTCGTCGTTAAGCCCCAGGTTGAGGATGGTGTCCATCATGCCGGGCATGGACGCCCGGGCGCCGGAGCGCACCGACACCAGCAGGGGATTTTCCAGGTCGCCGAACTTTTTGCCGGCAATGGCCTCCAGCCGCGCCATGTTTTCGTAAATTTCCTTTTGGATGTCCCCGTTGATGGTCTGGCCATCGACGTAATACTGGGTGCAGGCCTCGGTGGTGACGGTAAAGCCCTGGGGCACGGGCATGCCCAGGTTGGTCATTTCGGCCAGGTTGGCGCCCTTGCCGCCCAGCAGCGCTCGCATGGAGCCGTTGCCTTCGGAGAACATATAGACAAATTTCTTGCCCATTCGGTATAAACCTCCCTATTTCTTGTTACAGGCCCCCGCTTGTCCCAATATTTGGTGCGGGCGCCATGCGTTCATGGCTTATTATAGCAAAAGGCCGGGGCAATTACCAGTTTTTCCGCAGGATTTTTTTGCGGGCGGCCCCGGCGCGGCATCAGGTGGGTCCTTTCCCGGTTTATTCCCCCCCGGCGGGGGAAAATTTGTGGGAAAGTCCTATTGCCAAACGCGGCGTTTGTTGCCATAATAATAGGTGTCAGGGGCCGATACGAATCCTTGAGGAAAGCGGGGGCGGTGTCATGGATCAGCGATGCGCGGTCATTCTGGCCGCCGGCGAGGGCCGGAGGATGAGGACCGAGGGCGCAAAAGCGATGTGCCAGGTGCTCTTCCGGCCGATGCTGGGCTGGGTGCTGGACAACTGCACCGGGGCCGGAATCAATCAAATATGCGTTGTAGTGGGCAAATCTGCCCAGGAAGTTTACGGAATCCTTCCCCAGGGGGTGACCACCGCCGTCCAGGACAGACGGCTGGGCACCGGGCACGCCGTCAGGTGTGCCAGGGAGTTTCTGGAAAACCGCCGGGATGCTGACATCCTGGTGACCCTGGGGGATTCCCCTTTTTTATTTCCCGCCGTCATTCAAAAGGCCTACGACCTGCACAAGGCCCAGGACAACGCCGTCACGGTGGTGTCCAGCCGGGTGGAGGACCCCACGGGGTACGGGCGCATCCTGCGCCAGGGGGGCCAGGTGGCCGCCATTGTGGAGGACCGGGACGGCGACGACGCCACCCGGGCCATCAAGGAGATTAACGCCGGCACCTACTGGTTTAAGGGCGGGCTGCTGCTGGCGGCCCTGGACCGGCTGATTCCCGCCAACGACCAGGGGGAGCTGTACCTGACCGACACCCTGGAGATCCTGCGGAAGATGGGGTACCGGGTGGGGGCCTGCGACGCCGGGGACAGCCGCATTGCCCTGGGGGCCAACACCCGCAGGGAGCTGCACACCTTAAACGAAATTGCCCGGGAAATGGTGTTTGACCGCCTGTACGACGGCGGGGTGGATATTCCCGTCACCGACGGGGTGATGATCAGCGCCGAGGCCGACATCGCCCCCGGGGTCCGGATTCTGCCGGGGACCCTCATCCGCGGCCGGTGCCAAATCGGCGCGGACTGCGTTGTCGGGCCAAACTCGGTGCTGGAGGACGCGGTGCTGGGGGAGGGCTGCGTCGTCCGGTCCAGCTACATCACCCGCTCCGTTCTGGGCCGGGGGGTGACGGTGGGCCCCTTTTCCCAGATCCGCCCGGACTGCCAAATTGCCGACGGGGTCAAGATAGGGGACTTTGTGGAGGTCAAAAACTCCCGGGTGGGGGAGAAGACCGCCATTGCCCACCTGACCTATGTGGGGGATACCGACTGCGGCGCCGGCGTCAACTTCGGCTGCGGCGTGGTGACGGTCAACTACAACGGGGTGACCAAAAACCGCACCACCATCGGGGACGGCGCCTTTATTGGGTGCAACACCAACCTGGTGGCCCCGGTGACGGTGGGGCAGGGGGCCTATACCGCGGCGGGCAGCACCGTCACGGTGGACCTGCCGCCGGATTCTCTTTGCATTGCGCGCAGCCGGGAGACCATTAAGCCCGGCGCCGCGCTGAAATACCGCAGGCAAAAGGGAAAAGAATAAAAACAGAGGAAAACAGAGGAAAACGGGAGGACGCAGCAGCAATGAGAAACATTCACGGGAAGGACATCAAAATTTTCGCCGGCAATTCCAACCCAAAGGTGGCCCAGGAGATTGCCCGGGAGCTGAATCTGCCCATGGGCAAAAGCAACGTGACCGCCTTTGCGGACGGCGAGGTGTCGGTCTCCATCGAGGAGACGGTGCGGGGGTCCGACGTCTTTGTGGTGCAGTCCAGCTGCAGGCCGGTCAACGACAACCTGATGGAGCTGCTGATTATGATCGACGCCTTTAAGCGGGCGTCGGCGGGGCGGATTACGGCGGTGATGCCCTACTTTGGATACGCCCGCCAGGACCGCAAGGCCAAGGCCAGGGACCCCATTTCCGCCAAGCTCTGCGCCGACCTTATCGCCAGGGCCGGCGCCGACCGGGTGCTGACCATGGACCTGCACGCCCCGCAGATCCAGGGCTTTTTTGACATCCCGGTGGACCACCTGCTGGGCGTGCCCATTTTGGCCCCCCATTTTGTGGAGCTGGCCAAGAACTACCCCCGGGAGGAGATCGTGGTGGTCTCGCCGGACCTGGGCAGCGTCACCCGGGCCCGGAAGTTTGCCGAGCGCATGGACACCGGCATTGCCATTGTGGATAAGCGCCGCCAGCGGGCCAATGTGTCCGAGGTGATGAACATCATCGGCGAGGTGGAGGGCAAGCGGGCCTTTTTGGTGGACGACATGGTGGACACCGCCGGCAGCATCTGCAACGCCGCCCAGGCCCTGATGGACCAGGGCGCCGTGGAGGTGTACGCCTGCGCCACCCACGGGGTGCTGTCCGACCCGGCCATCGACCGCATCCGGGACAGCTGCATTAAGGAAATGGTGCTGCTGGACACCATCCCCGAGCATCCCCGGGCCGCCGAAGCCCGCATTAAGATGCGCAGCGTGGCCCCCGTTTTTGGCGAGGCCATTGGACGAATTTACTCCGACAAGCCCGTTTCGCCCCTTTTTGTTTGATTTTTTAGAGAATTCGCGGTACAATAGGCGCTGCGCAAAACCACAGGCAGGGTGGGGGGAGGCCCCCATCCTGCCCAACGCCTGTTTGCCGTTGGATTTGGGAGGACGTATATGGACAGACTGGAAGCCCTGTTTTCCAAACTTGCCGCCGGCCGCGCCCCCGCCCCCGCCGGGCCGGTGGAATGGCTGATTGTGGGCCTGGGCAACCCCGGCCGGGACTATGACGGCACCCGGCACAACACGGGCTTTGCCGCCCTGGATACCCTGGCCCTGGACCTGGGGGTGCGGGTGGATCGGCTTAAATTCAAATCCCTCTGCGGCGACGCCGTGGTGGGGGGCAGGCGGGTGCTGCTGATGAAGCCCTCCACCTACATGAACCTGTCCGGCCAGGCGGTGCGGGAGGCCATGGCCTTCCACAAGGTGCCCATGGAGCGGGTGCTGGTGCTCTGCGACGACACCGCCCTTCCCGTGGGACGCCTCCGTATCCGGCTAAAGGGCTCGGACGGCGGGCACAACGGCCTGAAGAATATTATTTACCTCTGCGGCAGGGACACCTTTCCCCGGGTGCGCATCGGGGTGGGCGACAAGCCCCACCCCGACTACGACATGGCGGACTGGGTGCTGAGCAGGTTTTCCGACGGGGATGCAAAGCTGCTCCGGGAGCTGCTGGGGCATATCCCCGACATCTGCCGGCTGATGGTATCCGGCCAGGAGCAGCAGGCCATGACCCGGTACAACTGAGGGGGGCGCCATGGGACAAAACATCTATGACTGCGCCGATTTTTTTGAGGGGTACAAGGCCGTCCGGGAAAACCCTTTGAGCTATAACGAACTGCTGGAACGGCCTGCGCTGCGGTCCCTGCTGCCCGGCGTCCGGGGCCTGCGGGTGCTGGACCTGGGCTGCGGCATGGGGGAGGGCTGCCGGTGGCTTCTGGAACAGGGCGCAAAGGCCGTGGTGGGCGTGGACCAGTCCGCCCGGATGCTGGAGGAAGCCCGGGCACAGGGCCCGGACCGGATTGCATATTATCAGCTGGATTTGGCGGAGCTGGACACCTACCGCCCGGAGACCCCCTTTGACCTGGCGGTCAGTTCCCTCTGCTTCCACTATCTCCCCGATTACCCAAAGCTGCTGGCCGATATTCGGGGGCTGCTGCGCCCCGGGGGACTGCTGGTTTTTTCCCAGGAGCACCCCATGGTGACGGCCCCCCGGCAGGGGGAGCTTTGGGAGCGGGATGAGCAGGGGGAAATCCGCTGCGGCCGCGTCAGCGACTACGGCCGTCCCGGCCTGCGCGTGGGCCAGTGGCTGGGGCAGGGGGTGGAGAAATACCACCGCACCGCCGCCCAGCTTTTAAACGGCCTGGTGGAGGCGGGCTTTGTGGTGGAGCGGATGGAGGAGGCCTGCCCCACCCCCGGGGCCATGGCCCAAAACCCCCGGTTGGCCAAGGAGGTCCACCGCCCCTGCTTCATCTTCTTTCGGGCCAGGCGCCGGGGGGACCCTCCGGGGGGTTGATGCCCTGGCGGGCAAAGCTATGTTTTTATCCAGGGTTATCTTTTTTACTTTTTGGGATGTAGTCCAAAATCCCTTTCCGCCTCCGGCGGGGGACCTCCGGGAGTTTTGTCTCTTGGCGGGTGGAGCCTGATTTATCAGGACTTTGCTTCTTTTGTCTACGGGACGCAGTCCCGGCCCCCCTTATCGCCTCCGGCGAGGCCCCATGGACATAGCATTTCTGTTGTCCGCCCCGGTCGCGGCGTGGGCCGGTTTTTGCTTGTTACTTTCCAGCA
>CALGIL010000182.1 GCA_937914895.1 uncultured Angelakisella sp. | reverse complement strand
ATTGCCCGTCAGCTGGACCGGCTGGGGGTGGACGTCATCGAGGCGGGCTTTCCCGCCGCCTCCCCCGGGGATTTTGAGTCGGTGCGGGCCATCTCCCAGTCGGTGGACTGCGGGGTGGCGGCCCTTTGCCGCTGTGTCGAAGGGGACATCCACCGGGGCTGGGACGCGGTGAAGTACGGCAAAAAGCCCCGGCTCCACCTCTTTATTGCCACCAGCGACCTCCATATGAAGTACAAGCTGCAGATGGAGCGGGAGGAGGTGCTGCGCCGCGCCGCCCAGTGCGTCGCCCTGGCCGCTTCCCTGTGCGGGGACGTACAGTTTTCCTGCGAGGACGGCAGCCGCTCCGACCCCGTCTTTCTGTACCGCATTCTGGACGCCGCCATCGAAGCCGGCGCCTCCACCGTCTGCGTCGCCGACACCGTGGGCTACGCCATGCCCCGGGAGTTTGGCGCACTGATGGGGAACATCCGGAAAAATGTCCGGGGCACCGACCATGTGCGCCTGAGCGCCCACTGCCACAACGACCTGGGGCTGGCGGTGGCCAACACCCTGGCCGCCGTGGAGCAGGGCGCCCGCCAGGTGGAGGTGACCGTCAACGGCCTGGGCGAGCGGGCCGGCAACTGCCCCCTGGAGGAGGTGGTCATGGCCCTGACCGTCCGGGAACCCTTAAGCCCCGTCCGCCACAATATTCAGATCCAGCGCATCGACCAGACCAGCCGGCGGGTGGCCAAGCTGACCGGGGTGCCGGTGCCCGTCACCAAGCCCGTTGTGGGGGCCAACGCCTTTGCCCACGAATCGGGCATCCACCAGCACGGCATGATGCAGAACGCCATGACCTACGAGATTATGACCCCCCAGTCCATCGGCAGGCAGGGCAGCACCATGGTGCTGGGCAAGCACTCGGGGCGCCACGCCTTTGCCGGCCACCTGGAGGAGCTGGGGTACACCCTGGGCCCAAAGGAGCTGGACGAGGCCTTTGCCGCCTATAAGCTGCTGGCGGACCGAAAAAAACACCTCACCGACCGGGATCTGGAGGCCATCCTGCAAACCCAGCTGGCCAGTGTCCCGGACTATTACAGCCTGGATTCCTTCCAGATACAAAGCGGCAACAAAATAAAATCCATGGCCAGCATCACCCTCCTCCACGGGGAGGAGGCCCTGTCCGAGGCGGCCATGGGCGAGGGCCCCGTGGACGCGGCCTTTCAGGCCATCGTGCGCATTGTGGGCGGCGACTGGCCCCTCATCTCCTACGACATCCGGGCTGTCACCGGCGGCCTGGACGCCTTGGGCGAGGTGGCGGTGCGGGTCCGCCACGGCGGCGGCATCCACCTGGGCCGGGGGCTGTCCACCGACGTCATCGAGGCCTCGGTGCAGGCCTTTGTCAGCGCCATCAACCGCGCCCTGGCCATGGAGGCCCGGCAGTAAGGGGCGGCCGAAGGAGGGCGGCTTGGGGCAAAATCTGCCCCAAGCCGCCCTTTTCCCTCTTCAGCTCCCGGACAACGGAAAGGGATATTCCCGCACATAGTCCGCCAGCATCCGCACCGCCGGAATCACCAGGGTGTCCCGAAGGGTCGCAAAATAAATGGTGCGCTTGATGGTGGGGCGCAGGGGCCGAAGCACCACCTTTTCGCTCTTTAGCACCTGGGCGTTGGAGGAGGATATAAAGGCGACGCCCATACCGCTGGCCACACAGGCCATGGTCACGTCGGTCTGGGCGCTTTCCGCCACCACCTTTGGGGTGATGCCGCAGGCCTGAAAATGTCCCAGCACCGGGGCGTAAATGGTGGAGTCCCGGGATGGCATAATAACATTCTGGCCCCCCAGGTCGCCGTAATGGATCACCTCCAGGCCGGCCAGGGGGTTGTCCGCGGGCAGGACTGCCACCATATCATTTTCCATCAGCTTTTGGGCATAAAGATCGCTCCTTTGGATGCCCTGCTCCATGGAAATGAAAAAAATAGCGTCCACATCCCGGTTTTGCAGCATATTCAAAAGCATCACGCTGCCGTTGACCTTCATAGAGGTCTCGATTTGCGGGTGGGCCGCCCGGAATCCGGACAGCACATCGGCAATGCCCAGGTAGGCAAACACCCACAGCACCCCGATTTTTACCAGCCCCTTGGATTGGGCGGCATAGCTGCCCATACTGCTCTCCATACTGCTTACCTCGTTGAGGATGCGCCGGGCATAAAAAATAAATTCCTCTCCGGCATCGGTGAGATACACCCCCCGGGGATGGCGGATGAACAGGGTGACCCCCAGCTCCTTTTCCAGCGCCATCACCTGCTGGGACAGGGTCGGCTGGGTGATAAACAGTTCCCGGGCGGCCGCGGAAAAGCTGCCGCACTCGTGGACCTTCAGCACATAGTGAATCTGTTGCAGCTGCATATGGCTTCCTCCATTGGGTATAGGTTTTTTCTATATCTTATATCATAAACAACAATTTTACAGAATGCAAACAAAATTCTATACTTACCTTGAAAAACTGGTGAACTTTAACCAGGGTTTAGGAGGTTTGATTTGTTTTGAGCAGGCATTATGACGTGGATGTCGCCGTCGCGGGCGGCGGGTCCGCGGGGGTGGCCGCCGCCGTGGGCGCCGCCCGGGCGGGGGCCAGGGTGCTGCTGCTGGAGCGCAGCCCCTATTTGGGCGGCCAGTCCACCCACTCCTGTGTGGTGGCCTACTGCGGGTTCCATTCCCGGGGCAATCCCCCCACCCAGGTGGTAAAGGGCGTGGGCGAGACCGTGCTGCAAAAGCTGCGCGCACTGGGGGAAAAAGCGGCCTATGCCGTCTCCCCCGTCACCGGCAACGCATCCATCCGCTTCGACCCCGAGGTGCTGAAGCTGGCACTGGACCAGGTGATGGACGATGCCGGGGCGGCGTATCTGCTCCATACGTCCATCATTGGCGTGCAGGTGCGGGAAGGAACCCTTGGGCTGCTTCGGTGCGTGGACGACGAAGGGGAGTACACCGTGGCCGCCAAATCCTTTGTGGACGCCACCGGGGACGCCAATCTGGCCCACATGGCCGGGTGCGCCTACCGCTGGGGCGACGGAGACGGCGCCACCCAGCTGGCCAGTCTGTCGGTGCGCATCGACCGCATTCCCGCCGACTGCGATACCACCCCCGACACGCTGAAAAAGGGCATTCTGGCGGCCAAGGCAGCCGGTATCCCCCACCTGACCAAGGAGTGGGGCCTCATCCTCCGGGAGCCCGGCGCCGATTACGGCTACTGCACCATCCCCAGCATCCAGGTGGACGCCCTGGATGCCAAAAGCCTGACCGAGGCGGAGCGGAACCTTCGCCGTCAGGCCCGGTCCTACGTGGAGGCCTTCCGCCGTTTTGTCCCCGGTATGGAGCACTGCCGCATGGTTTCCTCCGGCCCCGGCATCGGCCTGCGGGAAACCCGCCGCATTGTGGGCGAGGAAACCGTCACCTATGAGGATGTGGTATCCTGCCGCAAGCGCCCCGACTCGGTTGCCCGGGGCGGCTGGAGCCCCGAGGTCCACAGGGGTGCGGGCGTGGAGTACACCCACATGGAGGACGGCAGTTACTTTGACATCCCCCTGGGCGCCCTGCGGCCCCAAGGCATGAAAAATCTGTGGTGCGCGGGGCGCTGCATCTCCTGCGACCAGACCGCCCACGCATCGGTGCGGGTAATGGGCACCGGCTTTGCCACCGGCCACGCCGCCGGCGTGGCGGCGGCCCTGACCGCGGACGGCCGCTGCGATGTCGCCTCTGTCCGCGGCGAGCTGCAGAATCAGGACGCCCTGATCTGAGGGGCTGTGCCCGCAGCCTGCCGCCCCGGCAGGGTTTGTTTGCAAACACCATTTTTTGTAGTGGACGTTTATCAAAATACTGATACAATGGACTGTGTGTCCGACATCAGAAAGGGAGCTCCGTTATGAGTGAGACAGCCGCCAACGCCAAAAAGCGCGCCATCATTATTACCATCTCCATGGCCTTCATTTTGTTTTTCAAGTTTATTCCCGCGCCCGCGGGCATGACCCAGGCAGCCATGCAGGTCCTGGGCATCTTTATCGGCGTTTTGATTTTGTGGATGACCATTTCCATCGACTGGCCCTCCATGCTGTGCATAGCCGCCATCGCCTTTGTCCCCGGCATGAAGATGTCCTCCATCCTGTCCGGGTCGGTGGGCAACTCCACCTTTTCCTTCCTTATGTTTACCTTTATGTGCACCTACACCCTCAGCCAAACCCCCTTTATCCGCCGCTGCGCCATCGCCTTTGTCACAAACGGCGCGGCCCGCAGGGGGCCCTGGGCCTTTACCCTTTTGTACTTTGCCTCGGTCCTCTTTTTAGGCTCCTTTATGAGTCCCACCGTGCTGGTCATTATCTTTCTGACCATTACCGAGGAGATTTACACCGTGCTGGGCCTGCAAAAGGGCAGCAAGGTGGCCAACATGATGATGATGGGCATGGTGTTCTGCTCGGGCATTTCCGCAGGTATGACCCCTATCGCCCACGTCTTTCCCCTGATGGCCTTCGGCTTTTACCAGACAGCCACCGGCGAGGCCATCAGCTACGCCTCCTACATGGCCGGGGCCCTGCCCGTGGCCGCCCTGGCGTTCCTCTTTATGATGCTGCTGTTCCGGTTTGTCCTGCGCCCCGACATGAGCGAGATTAAAAATCTGGACGCCTCCTCGCTGAAGGCCTCCCTGAAGCCCATGGACCGCAGGGAGAAAACCACCCTGGTCATCTTCTTTGCCGTGGTGCTGCTGTGGGTGCTGCCCGGCGTCATCAAGCCGGTGCTGCCCGATGCGGCTGATTTTATCGACGGCTTTGGCACCGCCATGCCCCCCCTGCTGGGCGCCGTGGCCATGGCCATTGTCACCTTTGAGGGTAAGCCTCTGCTCAGCTTTAAGGACGCCACCACCAAGGGCATCCCCTGGGCCAGCCTGATTATGACCGCCGGCACCCTGACCCTGGGCTCCGCCATGACCAACGCCGACGTGGGCCTTACCGACTGGATCTCCACCAGCATCCAGCCCTTTGCCGCCACCCTGGCCCCTCTGGCCCTGGTGCTGCTGTTCTCCGTCTGGGCCTCCATCCAGACCAACCTTTCCTCCAACATGGTCACCGTCACGGTGGTCACCGCCGTGGCCATCCCCATCACCCTGGGGCTGAGCACGGTCAACACCGCCGCGGTGGTGTCGGTCATCGGCATGATGGCCTCCTACGCCTTTGCCACTCCGCCGGCCATGGCCACCGTGGTGTTTGCCATCGGCTCCGGCTGGACCACCACCGGCTCCATGGCCAAGTACGGCTTCCCCCTGATGATCGCCTCCGCCCTGCTGGGCGCCTTTGTAGGCTATCCCATCCTGGCGGCCATGATGTAACGCTTCTTCATACTCTTTTTATACCCTTTTACGCAGAGGCAGCGGGGATGTGCTCCCTGCTGCCTCTGCCGGGATACGAGGTGCTTTTTATGAACGAAAAAAAACGGTTCCCCTGCGAGGCCGCCATGGTGCTGGGGCTGGTTATCAACAGCTTTGCGGTCAGCCTGATGGTGCGCAGCGGCCTGGGGATTTCCACCCTGTCCAGCGTCCCGCTGTCCCTCAGCGAGCTGTTCCCCATACTCAGCTTCGGCGTTTGGAACTTCCTTATCCAAAGCCTTACCATTCTGGTACTGGTGCTGGCCACCCGGGTATTCCGGTGGGGCTACCTCCTCAGCTTTGCCATCGCGGGGGTGTTCGGGCTGCTTATTGACGGCTGGGCCGTCCTTTTGTCCCCCCTGCCCCTGACCCTTCCCCTGCGGGCCCTTTACTTTTTTATCGGCTTTGTGGTCATCTCCTTCGGCGCCAGCCTCTTTATCAAGTGCCGCCTGCCGGTGCTGCCCTTTGACACCTTTGTCCGGGATTTTTCCCAGCATTTTAAAAAGCCGGTGCGGGTGGTCAAAACCGCCTTCGACTTTTTCTGCCTTACCGTCTCCCTGATCATTTCCCTGATTCTGGGGCGGCTGGTGGGGGTGGGG
>CALGIL010000181.1 GCA_937914895.1 uncultured Angelakisella sp. | reverse complement strand
GGGCTGCACTTTGTACAGTGGGAGAATGCGGGAAGAATAAGAAACCACTTTCTGCTTTTGGTAAGCGGGTCGGGCCGCACTTTGCGCCGTTCTATCATTGTCCATTGCCCACCGTGCCTTGCCCGGGTACCCCGCTCCTTCTCTTTGGGGGGCTTCGGAGCAAAGCTCCGAAGCAAGGCACTGCGCAAAGCTGTCGCTTGAACCGCAAAATATAAAAGTTTTTCGGCTCCTTTTTTCAAAAAGGAGCAAATCGGCAATTAAAAAACGGCGTTCAGCATCAGTACAAAGCCGCTATTTTACTGCTTACACAAGGATGGTGGTTATATGCCTTTTGACGGAGGCTTTCTGCATAAAATCAGCCAGGAGATTGACGGCCTGGCGGGCGCCCGGGTGGATAAGATCAGCCAGCCGGCCCGGGAGCTCATCGTCCTGGCCCTGCGCCACCCGGCGGGCAGCCGAAAGCTGCTGCTGTCGGCCAGCGCCACCGCGCCCAAGGTGCACTTTACCCAGCTGAGCCTGGAAAACCCCAAAGCCGCCCCCATGTTTTGTATGCTGCTGCGCAAGCGGCTGGGGGGCGGCCGCCTGGTGGAGGTGTCCCAGCTGGGGCTGGACCGGGTGCTGACCCTGACCTTCGAATGCTATAACGAGCTGGGGGATCTGGTGCGCCTGTCCCTGGTGTGTGAGATCATGGGCCGCCACAGCAACGTCATTTTGGTGGACGGGGAAGGGCGGATCGTGGACGCCGTCAAGCGGGTGGACTTTGTCACGTCGGAGGCGCGGCAGGTGCTGCCGGGGCTGCCCTACACCCCGCCCCCCGCCCAGGATAAGCTGAGCCTGCTGACCCAGCCGGCGGGGGAGGTGGCCCGGGCTGTGTTGGACGGGCGGGACATCCCCCTGTCCAAGGCGGTGCTGGAGCGGGCCCAGGGCCTTAGTCCCATGGTCTGCCGGGAGGTGAGCCAGTTTGTCTGCGGCGGGGCGGACCTGCCCGTGGGGCGGCTGACCCCCGCCCAGGGGGAGCGCCTGGCCTTTTACCTGGGGGTAGTGGCCACCGCCCTGCGCCCCGACGGGGGCCGGCCCTGCCTGGTGCGGGACGACCGGGGCCGCGCCCAGGACTTTTGCTACCTCAGCCCCATCCAGTACCCCGGGGACTGGACGGTGGAGGTGCTGGATTCTTACAGCGCCCTGGTGGACCAATTTTTTACCGGTCGGGATACCGCCGAGGAGATGCGCCACAAATCGGCCCGGCTGCACAAGCAGATGACCACCCTGCGGGACCGCCTGCGCCGGAAGCTTCTGGCCCAGGAGGAGGACCTGACGGCCTGCGCCGGACGGGACACCTATAAGCAGTGGGGAGACATCATCTCGGCCAATCTGTACGCCATGGCCCGGGGGGACCGGGTGCTGGAGGCGGAGAATTTCTTTTCGCCCGACGGCGGGACCGTAAAAATCCCCCTGGACCCCATGCTGACCCCCGCCCAAAACGCCCAGCGGTATTACGGCGAGTACCGCAAGGCCGCCACCGCCGAGGCCAAGCTGCGGGAGCTGATGGAAAAGGGGCGGGTGGAGCTGGAGTATCTGGAATCGGTGCTGTCCCAGCTGGAGCGGGCCGGCACCACCGACGAGCTGGAGGGCATCCGGGAGGAGCTTCTTTCCCAGGGCTATGTCCGTGGGGGAGAGGGGAAGAACAAAAAGCCCCTTCGCCTGCCCCCCCTGCGGTTTGTGTCCTCGGACGGGTACACTATTTTGTGCGGGCGCAACAACCTGCAAAACGACCAGCTGACCCTGCGGGAGGCAAAGGGGCGCGACCTGTGGCTCCACACCCAAAAAATCCACGGCAGCCACGTCATTCTTCAGTCCCGGGGGACGGACGAGTTCCCCCTGCGGACCATTGAGGAGGCGGCGGTGATTGCGGCCTGCCATTCGGCGGCGGGGGCCAACGCCGACCGCTTTACCAAGATCCCGGTGGACTACACCCCCATCCGCTTTGTCAAAAAGCCCCGGGGCGGGCGCCCCGGCATGGTCATTTACGACACCTACGAAACGGTGCTGGTGGGGGCGGACCACGCCCTTGCCCAATCCCTTTTGGAGGGATAGCACCAACGGGGCGTATAGTCTGTATTTCCGCACACAGAAGTCATATGCGCAGGAAAGCGGATAGCACCAACGGGGCGTACCGTTTGTATTTCCGCACGCAGAAGACATATGCGCAGGAAAGCGGATAGCGCTGGGAGTGTGTAAGGATGTATAATCTCCACTGATAAGGGGGCCGGCGTCGGCAAACAGTCCTTAAAATCTGCTAATACCGCTTTTCCGGCGATTATTTATGCTACTTGTCCCGGGCCGCCCTTTACACTGGCGCAAAAAGGTGGTAAAATTTATCCAGGTCTGCTTAATGTATGCCTGTTCCTACTCCGACTCCGATTTTAAGCAGGAAGACTTCATCATTCAGGGAGGATTAAAAATGGCAAGAAAAATGAAGACAATGGACGGCAACAACGCCGCCGCCCATGTTTCCTACGCCTTTACCGAAGTGGCGGCCATCTATCCCATCACCCCCTCCTCGGTTATGGCCGAGGTGACGGACGTATGGGCTGCCGACGGACGGACCAACGCCTTTGGCGAGCCCGTAAAGGTGGTGGAAATGCAGTCCGAGGCGGGCGCCGCGGGGGCGGTGCACGGTTCCTTGGCCGCCGGCGCACTGACCACCACCTACACCGCGTCCCAGGGCCTGCTGCTCATGATTCCCAATATGTACAAAATCGCGGGCGAGCTGCTCCCCGGCGTCATCCACTGCTCCGCCCGGGCGGTGGCGTCCCACGCCCTGTCCATCTTTGGCGACCATTCGGACATTTACGCCTGCCGCCAGACCGGCTTTGCCATGCTGGCGTCCACCAACCCCCAGGAGGTTATGGACCTGGGCGCCGTGGCGCACCTGTCCGCCATTAAGGGCCGGGTGCCCTTCCTCCACTTCTTCGACGGCTTCCGCACCTCCCACGAGATCCAGAAGATCGAGACCTGGGATATGGAAGACCTGAAGGACATGATGGACTTTGACGCCATTGACGAGTTCCGTCGGAGTGCCCTGAACCCCGAGCGCCCTGTCCTGCGGGGCTCCGCCCAAAACCCCGACATCTTCTTCCAGGCCAGAGAGGCCTGCAACCCCTTCTATGACGCGCTGCCCGCCGTTGTGGAGGAGTACATGAAGAAGGTCAACGACAAAATCGGTTCGGATTACCGCCTGTTCAACTACTACGGCGCCCCCGATGCCGAACACGTCATTGTGGCCATGGGATCGGTCTGTGACACCATCGAGGAAGTCATCGACTACAAAAATGCCCGGGGCGGCAAGGTGGGCCTGGTCAAGGTGCGTCTGTACCGTCCCTTCTCCCGCCAGCACCTGCTGTCCGCCATCCCCGACACGGCAAAGACCATCTCGGTGCTGGACCGCACCAAGGAGCCCGGCTCTTTGGGCGAACCCCTGTATCTGGACATTGTGGCCGCCCTTAAGGACAGCCAGTTTGAGGACCTGCCCATCTACACCGGCCGCTATGGCCTGGGTTCCAAGGACGTGGGCCCCGCCTCTATCTTTGCGGTGTATAAAAATGCCGAGACCGGCGCCAAGGCCCGCTTTACCATCGGCATTGTGGACGACGTCACCAACCTGAGCCTGCCCGAGGACGAAAACCACGACACCACTCCCGAGGGCACCACCTCCTGCAAGTTCTGGGGCCTGGGCGCCGACGGCACCGTGGGCGCCAACAAAAACTCCATCAAAATCATCGGCGACCACACCAACATGTACGCCCAGGGCTACTTCTCCTACGACTCCAAAAAGTCCGGCGGCGTCACTGTGTCCCACCTGCGCTTTGGCAAAAAGCCCATCAAATCCACCTACTTTGTCAGCAAGGCGGACTTTGTGGCCTGCCACAACCCCTCCTATGTGGACAAGTACGACATGGTGTCGGATATTAAGCCCGGCGGCGCCTTCCTGCTCAACTGCGGGTGGGACGTGGAGGAGCTTTCCCAGCACCTGCCCGGCAAAACCAAGGCGTACCTTGCCAAAAACCACATCCGCCTGTACACCATCGACGGCATTGCCATCGGTAAGGAGATCGGCCTGGGCGGCCGCATCAACACCATCCTGCAGTCCGCCTTCTTCAAGCTCAGCGGCATCATCCCCGAGGCCGACGCCATTAAGTATATGAAGGACGCGGCCCTGAAATCCTACGGGTCCAAGGGCGACAAAATTGTCCAGATGAACTATGACGCTATCGACCGGGGCGCCAAGGACGTGAAGGAGATCCCCGTGCCCGCCGATTGGGCCGACGCCCAGGGCGACTTTGTCTGGGGCAAGGCCGTGGGCGGCCGCAAGGACCTTATCGACTTTGTCAACGACGTCCTTATCCCCGTGTCCGCCCAAAAGGGCGACAGCCTGCCCGTTTCGGCCTTTACCGGCCGGGAGGACGGCCATATGCCCCAGGGCACCGCTGCCTTTGAAAAGCGGGGCATTGCGGTGGACACCCCCTGCTGGAACATCGACAACTGCATTCAGTGCAACTTCTGCGCCTACGTCTGCCCCCATGCGGTCATCCGCCCCGCGGTAATGACCGAGGCCGAGGCGGCCGCCGCCCCCGACGGCATGAAGTACACCGACATGGTGGGCATGCCCGGGTACAAGTTTGCCATTACCATTTCCGCCCTGGACTGCACCGGCTGCGGCAGCTGCGCCAACGTCTGCCCCGGCAAAAAAGGCCAAAAGGCCCTGACCATGCAGCCCCTGGACACCCAGCGGCACGAGCAGAACAACTTTGCCTATGCCCACAGCCTGCCCAAAAAGCCCGAGGTCTTTGAGAAGTTTAAGGAGACCACCGTCAAGGGCAGCCAGTTTAAGACCCCCCTCATGGAGTTCTCCGGCGCCTGCGCCGGCTGCGGCGAGACCCCCTATGCCCGCCTGGCCACCCAGCTGTTTGGCGACCGGATGTATATTGCCAACGCCACCGGCTGCTCCTCCATCTGGGGCGGCAGCGCGCCCTCTACCCCCTACACCGTGGGCAAGGACGGCCGCGGTCCCGCGTGGGCCAACTCCCTGTTTGAGGACAATGCTGAATATGGCTACGGCATGTTCCTGGGTCAGGGCGCTGTCCGCCAGCAGCTGGTGCGCATGACTCATGAGCTGCTGGCCCTGGAGTGGAAGGCCCCCGAACTGGAGGCCGCCGCCAAGCAGTGGCTGGAGACCCTGGACGACGGCAAGGCCAACGCCGAGGCCACCCAGGAGTATGTCTGCCAGCTGGAGGACGGCATCGACCTTTCCGGCACCCCTTACGAGGCCGACTGGATTAAGAACGGCCGCGTCTGCACCTGCCCCGCCTGCGAAAAGGCACGGGAGATTCTGGCCAAAAAGGAATACCTGTCCAAGAAGTCCAACTGGCTTTTCGGCGGCGACGGCTGGTCCTACGACATCGGCTTCGGCGGTCTGGACCACGTCATTGCCTCGGGTCAGGACGTCAACATTCTGGTCTTTGATACCGAGGTGTACTCCAACACCGGCGGACAGTCCTCCAAGTCCACCCCCACCGGCGCCGTGGCACAGTTTGCGGCTTCGGGCAAGGCGGTTAAAAAGAAGGACCTGGCGGCCATTGCCATGAGCTACGGCTATGTCTATGTGGCGCAGGTGGCCATGGGCGCCGACTACAACCAGTGCATCAAGGCCTTTAACGAGGCCGAAAGCTACCATGGCCCTTCCATCATCATCGCCTACTCGCCCTGCATCAACCACGGCATCAAGGGCGGGCTGGTCAATGCCCAGCAGGAGATTAAAAACGCGGTGGCCGCAGGCTACTGGCATATGTTCCGGTTTGACCCCCGCCTGGGCGACCAGGGCAAAAACCCCTTCCAGCTGGACAGCAAAAAGCCCACCGCCAGCTACGAGGACTTCCTGAAAAACGAGGTCCGCTATACCTCGCTGGTGCGCACCTTCCCCCAGCGGGCCGAGGAGCTGTTTGCCGAGGCCGTCAAGGAGGCCGACGCCAAGTGGACCCACCTGGAGCGCCTGCAAAAGCTCTACGACGTGGAGTAAACCTCCCCGACACAAAGGGGCGACACCAATTGGTGCCGCCCCTTTTGATGTCAGAAGTGAGAAAGCAGAAGGCAGAAATGGCAAGGCCGCGGGACGCTGTCCCGCACCCTGCCAGCTTTGAAAAGCTGGACCAAACTTTTAAGAAATCCCCACTTTGTGCAGTGGGGAAGTGCGCGGAAAAGAAGGAATCACCTATATTTTCAAATGGCAGGGCAGACCTCCCGCCACATTGTTCTGTAATTATCCATTGTCCATTATCAATTGCCCATTGCCCACCGTGCCTTGCCCGGTTTCCGGGACACCCCAAAGAGGGGGGCCGGGGGAAAAGCGCACGTTTCCCCCGGTCCCCCTCTTTGGGGTGTCTTCGGAGCTTTGCTCCGAAGCAAGGCACTGGGATAAAGTGCTGCCTGACCCACGACCCTTAAAAGTTTTTCGGTTCCTTTTTTCAAAAAGGAACATTTC
>CALGIL010000180.1 GCA_937914895.1 uncultured Angelakisella sp. | reverse complement strand
GCGTAATCAGCGAAAGCTATAACACCGGGACTGTCAGCGCGGGCGGCACCGAACCCGGACACGCGGGCGGCATCGCGGGAACCAACTGGGAATCCGTCACCGACAGCTATAACACCGGCGCTGTCGGCACAACCGGCACAGACGGCTACGCCGGCGGCGTGGCGGGGACGAATCACAGCGAAATCACCCGCGCCTACTCCGCGGGAACCGTTACGGGAAACATACACGGCGGCATCGCGGGCGTGAACTATAGCCCGTATAATCCTGAAGATTCTGATGATTACGGCACGATTACCGCAAGCTTTTTCGACAGCGACGTCGCGGGTGGGCTCCAGGTGGCGGGCGGCGGCACCAATGGCCACATTGACGGCATATCAGGCGGCAAAACCACCGCCCAGATGCAGACCGAGTTGACCTTTACGGACGCGGGCTGGGATTTTGAAAATGTGTGGGACTTTGATTTTCCTGGTTATGACTATCCCCTGCTTAGAAAAGCGGCCTGCGCGCCTCCATCCGGTGAAGAGCCCGCCATCGACCCCGCCCCCGACGATGACGACGATTCCCGCTCCTCCCGCCACAGCGGGAATGCGGTCCCCACCACCAGCGCCAACGTGGGTGCGGGCGGCGTGGTGTCCCAGGGGGCCATCACGGCGGAGGCCGCCCAGGCCCTGGCCGGCGCGGGCGGTACCGCTATCCTGCACACCCAAAATGCCCAAAGCATTGCCCCCGACACCCTGCGGGCCCTGGCCCAGGCGGGCGCACAGGCGGGCAAGCGGGTGGTGCTGTACGCCGACACCATGTCCGGCAGTGGGGTGCAGGGCAGGCTGTATGTGCAGCCGGCGCTGCTGACAGGCCTTGCCGCCGACCTGCAGCTGGGCGTCTATACCGACCCGGCCCAGACAGCGGCCACAACCAGCCTGTTTGGGCAGTATTTCAGCAACAGCATCGTCACCGTCAGCTTCGGCCAGCAGGGCGGCTTCGGCGCGCGGCTGCAGGTGGCCGTAAAGGCCGACCTTTCGGGCCTCAACGTCAAAACCCTGTACTTTTATTCCTATGACAGGGCGTCCAACTCCTATACGCGGATTCAATCCCCCGCGTACTGGGTGGACCTGAGCGGCTACCTGCATTTTTATACCAGCCTTGGGGGTGATGTGATTATCACCGATAAGCCGCTTGCCCTTAAAAACGCAGGCGCCAAATAAAAACAGACCCTTGGGGGAAAAAGAACCGCGACCGCAGGGAGCGGATAACCCGCCCCCAGGCGGCGCACCAAAACAGGAAGGCACCCCTAGGGGTGCCTTCCTGTTTTGGTGCGGGAGATGGGACTTGAACCCACACACCGGAGTACTGGCTCCTAAGACCAGCGCGTCTGCCATTCCGCCACTCCCGCATATGCGCCCGACGGGGCGCTCACGCTATTATACATCGTGCCCGGCGGCGGTGTCAATCCGCCCGGGGCAGGCTTAAAAGCCCCCGGTCCAGCAGCTCCTGGGCGGACAAAAGGACCCCCATCCGCCCGGTGGGCCAGGTAAGGCCCCCCTGCAGCCAGACGGCGTAGGGCTCCCGCAGGGGGGCATCGGCGGACAGCTCGATGGACGCCCCCATGGTAAAGGCCCCCGCCGCCATAATTACC
>CALGIL010000179.1 GCA_937914895.1 uncultured Angelakisella sp. | reverse complement strand
GGCTCTTCTTTTTCCCGGATTAACGCCGCTTTTTTCGTGTATACTAGTAACAGGGCGGACAAGATCGACGCAAAACGCCATATTTTGTGCCAAAGCTGAAAAAAGACCGCGAAATATGGGGGACAACCCCCTATTTTCATGGTTTTGTCTTCCTTTTTGGTTTTACAGATGGTATAATGGTCCCGGACCTTGGGGCTTTGCCCCAAGCCCCACCGGCTTTTTTGAAAAAAGCCGGGCAAAAACTTGAGAAGAGCTTATTTGAACACATAGACGGAATTCCAAAGGGACGCGTCCCTTTGGCAGGGGTCTGGGGACGGTGTCCCCAGGGATGCATGGGATGGGTTCACAATTATCCGCCGTTTGCATACTCTGTATGAACAAAAGGCAAACTTAAAGCCGCAGATTTTTGCTGCCGCCAAATCATCTCTCAAAGGAGCGCGTTGATTTGAATAAATTCCTCATCACCGGCGGAAAGCCCCTGGCCGGAACGGTTAAAATCGGAGGCGCCAAAAACGCCGCCGTCGCCATTATTCCCGCGACGGTGCTGGCCAAGGGCGTCTGTGTCATCGACAACATCCCCAACATCAACGACGTGACGCTGCTGCTCCAGATGCTCACCGAAATGGGCGCCTCGGTGCGGATGCTGACCAAAAAATCGGTGGAGATCGACACCACCAGCCTCCGGGACCCCGTGGTCCCCTACGACATGGCCAAAAATATGCGGGCCAGCTACTACTTCCTGGGCGCGCTCCTGGGGCGCTGCAACCAGTCCAGCGTCTCCATGCCCGGCGGCTGCAACTTCGGCGTCCGCCCCATCGACCAGCACATCAAGGCCTTTGAGGCCATGGGCGTCACTGTGGACATCGACAAGGGGATGATCAACGCCCGGACGGATGCGCTCCGGGGCGCCCACATCTACTTTGACGTGGTGTCCGTGGGCGCCACCATCAATGCCATGCTGGCGGCGGTGCGGGCCAAGGGCCTGACCATCCTGGAAAACGTGGCCAAGGAGCCCCACATCGTGGACCTGGCCAACTTTCTCAACTCCATGGGCGCCGACATCCGCGGCGCGGGCACCGACGTCATCAAGGTCCACGGGGTGGACCTGATGCACGGCTCCAACTATACCATCATCCCGGACCAGATTGAGGCCGGCACCTATATGGCCGCCGCGGTGGCCGCCGGCGGCGACGTGACGGTGGAAAACGTCATCCCCAAGCATATGGAGCCCATCACCCAAAAGCTGCGGGCGGCGGGCGCCGACATCCGGGAGGGGGACGACTGGATTCGGGTGCGGCGGACAGGCCCCCTGCTTAAAATCAACGTAAAAACCCTGCCCCACCCCGGGTTTCCTACCGATATGCAGCCAGATCGGAAGAGCACACGTCTGAACTCCAGTCACATT
>CALGIL010000178.1 GCA_937914895.1 uncultured Angelakisella sp. | reverse complement strand
GCGGGGTTTGTGGACAGCTTTCGGTATCTGTACCCCGACCGCGCCGGCGCCTACACCTGGTGGAGCTATATGTTCCAGGCGCGCAGCAAGAATGCGGGCTGGCGCATCGACTACTTCTTAGTTTCCCAAAAGCTGCGGGACCGCATCGAAGATAGCTTTATCTGCGCCGATGTACTTGGCAGCGACCACTGCCCCATCGGGCTGGAGCTTTCCCTGTAAGGAACTTCTTGAAAGAAGTTCCTTACGATCCTCAAGAACTTTTAGACAAGCCCCGGGCCCCTTCTCAAGAAGGGGCCCGGGGCTTGCTTAAAGTTTTTGGGGGGTCTTAGGGGGACTTTTTTCAAAAAGCCCCCCTAACAGAAAAGCTACATCCGCCAGACGTCCTGGTTAGTGGTGGAGACGGCGGCGGCGCCGTTTTGCAGGGCCAGCATCACGTCTTCCTTATCGGAAATCAGGCCCCCGGCGATGATGGGCACGTGGCTCATTTGGGAGATGCGCCGGATAATCTTAGGCATGGTGGCGGGCATGACCTCAATCATATCGGCCCAGCCGGCATCCACATACTTTTTAAAGTTGGACAGGGCCAGGCTGTCGAGGAGGAAAAACCGCTGCACCGTGACAAGGCCCTGCTCCTTGGCGGCCTTGACGATGGCGGGCTTGGTGCTGATGATGCCGTTGGCGTGGGTGGTGGTTTTGATAAAGGTAACCGCCACCTCGCGGCTGGCCAGGCCGTCGATGAGGTCCGCGTGGACGTAGGCCATTTTACCGGTGCTTTTTACCCGGTCCACCAGGGACGCGATGCTGCAGACATTGCCGTACAGGAGGAAAATCACCTTGCAGTCGGTTTCCAGCGCCTGCTGAAGGCCCTGGTCGTCCTTGACGGCGGCGATGATGGGGTTGTCCTCCATCTCAGAAGGCAAACCATGATGCATACTTCAATCACCCTTCCCATGCCGCCGCCCCGCTGGCCGGAAGCACATCCCCATAGTACCAAGATACGGCCAAAAAGTCAACGAGGAGCACCGCCGGCGGTTGTCAATTTCTGTCGAATATGCTACCATAACAGACAGAAGCAAAAAAGCCCAAAAACACCATGGGCGCGGGGGAGCGGCGGATGAAACGGGATTGGTTTGAAGGGAAAAAGCGGCGCCGGCGTCCCCGCAGGACCCCGGCCTTTCGGGCCATGGCCTGCCTGACGGCGGCGGGGGCCGTGCTGACCTTTGCCAGCTGGTACCTGCCGCGGCTGCTGGCGCTGCCCCAGGAGGCGGCGCGCTTCGGCGCCACCGGAATCCCCCAGGGCAGCCGGGTGGTCCTGTCCCGGGACCCCGCCTTTTTCACCCTGGCCCTGGGCATTTTGACCGTCTTCTTTCTGCTGGTGTGGCTGGTGGTCATCCTGCGCAGGCTGTAAGCAAGTTCCCC
>CALGIL010000177.1 GCA_937914895.1 uncultured Angelakisella sp. | reverse complement strand
CCTGCGGGACTGCCGGGCCCTGCAAAACGGCGGCGCCCAGGGCTGCCTGCTCCAGTCGGTGGACGTTATCTACCCCGCCACCGACGACACCGACTACGCCCGGGTTGCCACCCTTGCCATGCTGTCGGCCCGGGTGCGCCACGAGATGGGCCCCGACTTTAAAATCGGCGTACAGCTTATGTGGAACTGCATCACCCCCTCCTTGGCGGCGGCCAAGGCCACGGGGGCGGACTTTACCCGGTGCTCGGCTTTGGTGGGCGCCACCGACTCCATCTTTGGGCGGATTGAGTCCAACCCCCTGAAGGTGATGGAGTACCGCAACAAGATCGAGGCCGGCGGCGTCGCCATGATTTCCGAGATTTCCGGCTACCACTACAAGGGCGAGTACGACAAGGCCAACATCCAGAATCTGGCTCTCAGCTCCATGAAGGTGGGGGCGGACGCCGTGGAGGTGATGGCCCCCAGCGCCGAGGCCAACGAGCGGCTGGTAAGGGACATCAAAGAAGCAAACCCCCATATCCCGGTGATTTTGGGCGGCGGCACCAGTGTGGAAAACTGCAAGGAGCGGCTGCGTCTGGCCGACGGCGCCCTGGTGGGCAGCTGCTTTGAGGCGGGCAAATGGGGCGGCGACATTGTGGAATCCATTGTGGCCGCCTACATGAAGAATATCCGGGAGCTGGAAGAGGAGCTTGCCTAAGCCCCCCCAGGGCGGGATACTATTTAAATTGAGGGAACGGTGAGTATGCAGCAGGAAAATAAAAAACACTATGCGTGGAAGATTATGCTGGCCTGCATTTTTATGAAGATGGGGACCGGCGGGGCCTCCATGGCCATGATGAACAATTTTGTCAATCCCATTGTCACCGAGCTGGGCTGCCAGGTGAGCCAGCTGACTATGACCATCAGCATCAACGCCATCTCCATGGCGCTGCTCTATACCACCGCGTCCCGGATTTTGACCACCAAAAAGATTGGCCTGGTCATGGGCTTTGCCTCCCTGGCGGAGGTGGTGGGCATTGCCCTGATGTCCACCTACCGGTCGGTGGAGATGTTCTACCTGTCCGGCTTTATCACCGGCGCGGCCCAGTCCTTTACCGGCCTTGTGGCCATCCCCCTGGTCATCAATATGTGGTTTCGCAAAAAGACGGGCACCGTTCTTGGCATTGTCATTGCCATCGGCAACGCGGCGGGGGTCCTCTATGGACTTCTTTCCGCCCAGCTCATCACCAGCCTTGGCTGGCGGACCTCCTACCTGATTTTGGCGGCCATGGGGCTTGTCATCACGGTGCCTATGGTGTTTTTGGTCATCAAAAGCCCCGCCGAGGCGGGGTGCGAGCCCTACGGCGCCGAGGACGGGGACGCCCCCGCCGCGGCACTGCCGGGGAACGCGGGCGGCGACTGGGGTCTGACCCGGGGGGAGGCCTTCCGCTTCCCCTTCCTTTACATCGCCTGGGCCGCCTGCATCTTTTACAGCTACGGCAGCGGCGTGGCCGGCTACATCGTCCCCTTTTCCACCATGGAGCTGGGCCAGACCATCAACTTTGGGGCCCGGGTGGGGATGTTTGCCAGCTTTGGCGCCATCCTGTGCAGCCTCATC
>CALGIL010000176.1 GCA_937914895.1 uncultured Angelakisella sp. | reverse complement strand
AAGCGGGCGGGGTGCGGGACAGCGTCCCGCGACCTTGACCCGGCGTCGGGAGTACACCCTGTTTTACCTCCGCCTGCCGTAAAAGACTGGACCCCAATTTTTGCCGCGCTGCGCGGCACCAACATTGTTATCTATTTTCTGAGGGGGGCGCAAAAGATGGAATTGACCGAGAGCTACGGCACAAAGGTGTTCAGCCGGCGGGAGATGGAGCGCAGGCTGCCGCCGGAAGTGTTTAAAAGCCTGGACAGCACGGCCAGCCTGTGGGGCAAGCTGGACCCGGCCATTGCCCAGACGGTGGCGGACGCCATGAAGGACTGGGCCCTGGAGCAGGGCGCCACCCACTTTACCCACTGGTTTCAGCCCATGACGGGCATTACCGCCGGCAAGATGGACGCCTTTCTCAGCCCCGACGGCCAGGGGGGCGCCCTCACCGCCTTTTCGGCCAAAAGCCTGTTTATGGGGGAGCCGGACGCCTCCTCCTTCCCCTCCGGGGGCCTGCGGGCCACCTTTGAGGCCCGGGGCTACACCGCCTGGGACCCCACCAGCCCCGCCTTTGTCAAGGGCCGCACCCTGTACATCCCCACGGCCTTCTGCTCCTACAAGGGGGAGGCCCTGGACGCCAAAGCGCCCCTTTTGCGCTCCATGGAGGCTGTCAGCCGGGAGGCGGTGCGCTTTTGCCACAGCGTGGGCCTTGCCGATGTGGGCCGGGTGGAGGCCAGCTGCGGCGCCGAGCAGGAGTATTTTATTGTGGACCGGGGCGCCTACGAGCGCCGCCTGGACCTGAAGATCTGCGGGCGGACCCTGCTGGGCGCCCCCATGGCCAAGGGGCAGGAGATGAGCGACCACTACTTTGGCCGCATCCGCCTGCGCATTGCCGCCTTTATGGCGGAGGTGGACCGCCGCCTGTGGGAGCTGGGCGTTCCCGCCAAAACCGAGCACAACGAGGCCGCCCCCGCCCAGCACGAGCTGGCCCCGATTTATGAGAGCTGCAACGTGGCCTGCGACCACAACCAGCTGATGATGGAGGTGCTGCGCACCGTGGCCAAGGAGCAGGGCCTGGCCCTGCTGCTGCACGAAAAGCCCTTTGAGGGCATTAACGGCAGCGGCAAGCACAACAACTACTCCCTGACCACCGACACGGGCCGCAACCTGCTTTCCCCCGACGGCCGCCCGGAGGAGGACCCCGTTTTTCTGGTGGTGCTGTGCGCGTTTTTGCGGGCGGTGGACAGCTACCCCGGGCTTTTGCGGCTGGCCGCGGCCAGCGCCGGCAACGACTGCCGCCTGGGCGGGTACGAGGCGCCGCCCCCCATCATCTCGGTCTTTTTGGGGGATTTTTTGACAAAGGCCCTGCACCGGGCCGCCGGGGAGGACGCCGGCCCCTGCGCCGGCAGCGGCGTCCTCAGCCTGGGGGTGTCCACCTCCCCGGAGCTGAACCAGGACGACTCGGACCGCAACCGAACCTCTCCCTTTGCCTTTACTGGCAGCAAGTTTGAGTTCCGCATGGTGGGGTCGGCCCAGTCCATCGCCCTTGCCAACACGGTGCTCAACACCATTTTGGCGGACAGCTTTCATGCCTTTGCCGTGTATTTTGAGGAGGAGGGCTTCAGCGCCGCCTCCGTTCAGGCGGTCATCTGCGAAACCCTGACCCGCCACGGCCGCATCATCTTTAACGGAAACAATTACTCCCAGGAATGGGCGGAGGAGGCCCGGCGGCGGGGCCTGCCCATCCTCCGGGATTCGGTGGAGGCCTTTGGGGTCCTCCAAAACCCCGAAATCCAAAAGCTGCTGGACCGCTTTGGGGTGCTGTCCCCCTCCGAATGCCAGTCCCGGTACGAGATCCTGCTGGATAACTACACCAAGACCGTGGGCATCGAGGCCACGGTGCTGGTGGAGATGGTCCGCCGCCAGGTCCTGCCCGCCCTGGTGGGGTACCTGGGGCAGGTGTCCGGCGCCGCCCGGGATTTTACCGCCGCTATGGGCCGCAGCCAGGAGTATCTGGAAACCCACCTGAGCCGCCTTTCTCAGGCCATGGACAGTGTTGCCGCCGACCTGGAAAGCCTGGAGCAGGCGCTGGAGGAGGCCCCGGAGGACAAAGCCCGGCGGGCCGCCTACGACCGGGACGTGGTCCGCCCCGCCATGGGAGCCCTGCGGGAAAGCTGCGACGGGGCCGAGGCCATGGTGGACAAGGAGGCCTGGCCCATGCCCACCTATACCCAGCTGATTTACGGGGTGTAGGTGGCGGGCCTTAGCGTACTAAAAATGTTTTGCCTCCGGCGGGGATACCTGCCGGGGGCGTTTTGGTGCCCTGGCGGGCGGGGCCTGCGCGTACCGCTATGTTGGCCCAGGGGCCAAACCCT
>CALGIL010000175.1 GCA_937914895.1 uncultured Angelakisella sp. | reverse complement strand
CAAAAGTGGAGAAAGGTTGATTCGGTTACAAAGCGTAGTAATGGGAAAAAGCACACCGTGAGACCTCCCGGCAATCTTTGCTTACTTTGCAGCAATGGAAAGTAACAGGCAAATACACATTGGCGGCTGCGCCGCTCCCTGTTTGTGATATAAGCAGTATTATAAGTTCATAATAACTCTGCCGGACCCCGGCGGCAAGGAGCATGGGATGGCAATCAACAAGGCGATGATGGCGGCCCTGCGGGCGCTGTCCTACCCCGACCCCGACGTTAAAAAAACCTACCGCCTGGAGCGTCAGGTCCAGGACCTGGCCGACAGGCTGCGCCCCAAGCCCACCCTGTACAACTCCTGGGACCGGGAGATCCCCTGCGGCGGCCGCAATGTGCCGGTGCGGATTTTTGCCCCGCCGGGAGGAGGCACCCGCCGGATGCTGCTGTTTTTCCACGGCGGCGGCTGGGTGGTGGGCAGTATTGACAGCTATGATACCGTCTGTACCAACATGGCCCAGCTGACCGACTGCATGGTGGTGTCGGTGGACTACCGCCTGGCCCCGGAGCACCCCTTCCCCGCCGGGCTGGAGGACTGCTATGCCGCCGCCCGGGAGGCGTTTCTCCACGCGGGGCCCGCCGGGCAGCTGCCCGAGGACATCGTCCTCATCGGCGACAGCGCCGGGGGCAACCTGGCGGCGGCGGTGTCCCTGATGGCCCGGGACCGGGGGGAATTTATGCCCACCCGCCAGGTGCTTTTATACCCCGCCACCTACAACGACCACACCGAGACGTCCCCCTTTGCCTCCGTCCGGGAAAACGGCACCGACTACCTTCTGACCGCCCGGCGGGTACAGGATTTTATGGATCTGTACCAGTCCTCCCCCGAGGACCGGTATTGCCCCTACTTTGCCCCCCTGCTGGCCGAAGACCTGGCCGGCCAGCCCCAGACCCTTATTGTCACCGCGGAGTACGACCCCCTGCGGGACGAGGGGGAGGCCTACGGACAGCGGCTGCGGGAGGCCGGCGTGCCGGTGGAAATCTACCGGATGGCAGACGCCCTCCACGGCTTTTTGTCCCTGCCGCCCCGTTTTGTCCACGTGACAAAGCTGTACGAGCTGCTGAACCGCTTTTTAGAGGGCGGGCAGCCCGAGGCTTGAGCGCGGGGGGATATTCCCGGGGGCTTTTTGCGGCAGAGTGCTTTTGAAGCGGCGATGCCATCTGAACTTTGAACATGGACAGGCGTCCCAGGGGCTTTTTTCAGCAGGACGTTTTAAACAGCGAGGTGACCTGAGTTTTGAGAGAATCCCGGCAGTGGAGCAAGCTGGAC
>CALGIL010000174.1 GCA_937914895.1 uncultured Angelakisella sp. | reverse complement strand
CTATGACGCCGGCGTCGCCGGCAGCCTCTCCTCGGGCTCTTCGGCGGCGCGGCTGCCGGCGACGGCGGCGTCATAGGCCTCGCTTGTGTACAGGCCGTCATTTTGGGGGCTGCCGGTGACAAAGGCGTCCAAAAAGGCGTAGGCATCCCGGACCACCCCCATGGTGCCGCCCCGGACCAGGTCCCACTCCCCCTCCGCCTTGGCCGCCTGGAACTGCTCCCAGCCCAGGGCCCGGACATTTACGGTAATCCCCAGGTTTTCCTCCAGCATCCCGGCCGCCAGATTTGCCATCTCCACATGGCCGGGGGTGTCGTTGGTCAGAAAGGTCAGGGCGGGCAGGCCCGTGCCGCCGGGGTAGCCCGCTTCGGCAAGCAGGGTTTTGGCAAGGTCCAGGTCCTGCTGGGGGTCCTGGGCAAAGAAAGGGGCGGCGGCGGCGCGAAAATCCCCGCCGGGCTCCCGGTCCGGCACCCCCGGGGGCACAAGGCCGGCGGCGGCCAGCCGTCCAAAGTCCCCGGTATCCGCCAGCGCCCGGCGGTCCAGGGCAAGGGCCACGGCCCGGCGGAGCTCGGGCTTGTCCCAGGGCTCCTTTTGGGTGTTAAAGGCGTAGTAATAGGTGCCCAGCATGGGGACCTCCGCCAGAGTCCCGGCCTCCTTTAAGGCATCCCGCTCCACCGGCGGGTAGCTGCCCGCCAGCAGCAGGCGCCCGCTTTCAAAATCCTGGAACAGGGCCCCGTCGTCCTGGGACAGCACAAAGTTGAGCACCCGGGGGCTCTCCTGGGTGTCCCCCCAATACAGTTCGCTGCGCTCCATGGTCATGCTGCAGTCGTGGTTCCACCGCCCCAGCTTGTAGGGCCCGTTGCTCAGGCAGGTCTCCGGGGTGCCCGTCCACCCCAGGGGGCTTTTTTCCACCGCATCCTCCCGCACCGGGAAAAAGACGGGCAGGGTAAGCAGCTGGAGGAAGTAGGGGCAGGGCCCCTCCAGAGTGACCTCCAGGGTATGCTCATCCACCGCAAACACCCCCAGCTCCTCCGGCTTCAGGTATTCGGTTTTGGCGGTGCCGTCCTCCCCCTGCGTGACGGTCCCCTCCAAAATCTGGCGGGCGCCCCGGATGGGGTACAGCAGGTAGGCGCTGTCCGCCCGGGTGGCGGGGTCTGCGGCCCGGCGCCAGGCAAAGACAAAATCCTGGGCGGTCACGGCCCTGCCGTCCGACCATTTGGCGTCCTCCCGCAGGGAAAAGGTATACAGGGGCAGGCCGTCCTCGGCGATGCCCACGGTCCAGTTGGCCGCCGCGCCCGCCGTCACCTCCAGGTCCTTATCCAGGGTGGTCAGGCCCTCAAACAGCTGGACGGCGTAGGCGCCCCCCGCGCCGGCGGTGGCAAAGGCCGGGTCGATGGAGGGGGGCTCGCCGCCCAGGTGCAGGTTCAGCGTCCCCTCCAGGTCCTGGGTCTCCCCGGTGCCCGGGGCGGGGTCCTCCGCAGCGCCGCACCCCGCGGATATTCCCAGCAGGGCCAGCGCCATCAGCAGTGCCATCAGTCGTTTCATTTGTTTCCTCCTGCGCGTTTTGCCGTTCTTTTCAAAGCGGGTTTTCGTTTTGCTTTGTACGTCATTCCCCTATTCTACCCAAAAAACCGCCTTCTGGAAATAGGAAAAGCAATATTTCTCACAAGGTTTTCCTGTTTTCTTTGTGGGTTTTGGAATTGAAATGCATCGGGACTTGCAGTATAATGGGACTGTTTAAACGGGTCTTTTGCCGCCTTTTGGCCCCTGCCGGGCCGGAAAATGGCGACGGAGGCCCTCTCTTTATGAAGGAGGCAGCCGCCAGTTGGAGGTTTATCTGGACAACAGCGCCACCACCAGGGTCCGCCCGGAAGTGGCCGGCCGCATGGTGGAGATGATGACCCGGGAGTACGGCAACCCATCCTCTTTGCACCGCAAGGGATTTTTGGCGGAGCAGGCGGTAAAGGAAGCCCGGGAGCAGCTGGCCGCCGTGCTGTCCGCCGCCCCCGGGGAGCTTCTGTTTACCTCCTGCGGCAGCGAGTCCAACAATTTGGCCATTTTGGGGTACTGCCGCGGCAACAAACGGGCCGGCGATAAAATCGTCACCACCCAGATAGAGCATGAATCGGTGCTGGCGCCGGCGCGGCAGCTGGCGGCGGAGGGGTACGAGGTGGCGTATGCCGCCCCCCGGCCCGACGGCACCGTGGACCCCCGGGCGGTGGCCGACCAGGTGGACGGGCGCACCGCCCTTGTGTCGGTGATGGCGGTGAACAGCGAGACCGGCGCCATCAACGACCTGGAAGCCATTGCCCGCCTGGCAAAGGAGAAGCACCCCGGCGTCCGGGTCCACTGCGACGGGGTGCAGGCCTTTTGCAAGCTGCCCCTAAACCCCCGGCGCATGGGGGTGGATCTGTTGACCGCCAGCGCCCACAAAATCCACGGGCCCAAGGGCGCGGCCCTGCTGTACGCCGCCCAGGGCGTCCGGCTGGCGCCCCTGTACTACGGCTCCGGCCAGGAGCGGGGACTGCACCCCGGCACCGAAAACACCCCGGCCATCTGCGGCTTTGGCCTGGCGGCACAGCTTTTGTGGCGGGAGCATGACAAAAACTGGCAGAAAATGGAAACGCTTTCGCGCCTGCTGCGAGAAAAATGTTCCCAAATCCCGGGCGTCTGCATCAATTCGCCCATAAACGCGGCACCCTATATTATGAATCTCTCCATTCCCTCGGTGCGCTCCGAGGTGATGATCCATTTTTTGGAGGAATCGGACATCTATGTCTCCAGCGGCTCCGCCTGCGCTAAAGGCAGGCCCAGCCACGTGCTGGCCGCCATGGGGCTGCCCCGGGACCGCATCGACGGCGCGCTGCGGGTCAGCTTTTCGGAGGAAAACACCCCGGAGGACGTGGACGCCTTCTGCCGGACGCTGGCGGAGGGGCTTCGCACCCTGGCGGGCCGCCGCTAGGCCCCGCCCCCGCCGGAACTGAGGAGGTTTGCCCATGGACGAAATCATACTGCTAAAGGGCGGCGAAATGGTCCTGAAAGGACTTAACCGCCACACCTTTGAGGACATGACCATTCAAAACGCAAAACGAAGACTGGCCCCCCTGGGATCTTTTCAGTTCTGGAAGAGCCAGTCTACCATTTATGTACGGCCCCAGGGGGACGCGGACATGGGGGAGGCGGTGCGCCGCCTGAGCCAGGTGTTTGGCATAGCGGCCCTGTGCCGTGCCCGGGTGTCCCCCAAGGACTGGGACTGCATCCGCCGGGACGCCGTGGAGTACCTGGCCGGCGACCTTGCTCGGGCCAAAACCTTTAAGGTGACCGCCAAGCGGTCGGATAAGCACTTTCCCATGGACTCCCCCGCCATCTGCCGGGAGCTGGGCGAGGCCCTTTTGTCGGCCTACCCCCATCTGACGGTGGACGTCCACCACCCTGACGTGACGGTGACGGTGGAGGTGCGGGAGACCGCCGCCTACATCCACACCGACCAGCTGCCCGGTGCGGGGGGCATCCCCGTGGGCACCGGCGGCAGGGCCGCCCTGCTGCTCTCGGGCGGCATCGACAGCCCCGTGGCCGGCTGCATGATGGCAAAGCGCGGGCTGGAGCTCATAGCCGTCCACTTTGCCGCGCCCCCCTACACCAGCGACCGCGCCCGGCAAAAGGTGGTGGATCTGGCTAAGATTATGACGGCCTACACCGGACAGATCCGCCTGTTTGTGGTGCCCTTTACCGCCATTCAGGAGACCCTGCGCCGGGACGGCCCGGAGGATTACTTTACCATCCTTATGCGCCGGTACATGATGCGCATTGCCGAACAGATTGCCCTGGGGGAAAACTGCGGCGGCCTTGTCACCGGCGAAAGCCTGGGCCAGGTGGCCAGCCAGACCCTGCAGGCCCTGGCCTGCACCGACACGGTCACCCGTCTGCCGGTGCTACGCCCCCTTATCGGCATGGACAAGGAGGAAATTGTGGGGCTTGCCCGAAAGCTTGGCACCTTTGACACCTCTATCCTCCCCTTTGAGGACTGCTGCACCGTCTTTACGCCCCGGCACCCCCGCACCCGGCCCCGGGTACGCGCCGTGGAGGAGATTGAGGCGGCCATGGCCCTGGACCCCGCCCTTTTGACCCAGGCGGTGGACGGCGCCCGGCAGGAGATACTTTCCCTTGGACAAACGACGCGGGAACCTGTATAATCAGGAATGGCCTTTCGTCGGTGACGCATTGCCGCACCGGTTTTGGTCACAAGCGAAGGAGTGTTTTGGATGAAGGCACAAATCATCGCCGCCGGCGTTTTGCCGCGGCACCAGGCCTTTTTTGACGCAAGCTACGACTTTCTGCTTGCGGAATTGCAGCGCCTGCATGTGGATGTGCAAAATCCTGTTTTGGCGGACGCCGACGAGGCCCGCTTGTTTTCCGCCGTGGAGGACGCCACCCGCTCCTGCGAGCTGATTTTACTGCTTACCCCGCCCCAGCCCGAGGCCATGGAGGCCGTCAACGCCGTGGTATCGAAGGGGCTTGGCCTTCCTCTGGAGCTCCGCGAGGCGGATCTTGGCCGCCTGCGGGACCATGCCGCCAAAACCGGCGCGGCCCTGACCGAAGGGCAGCTGCGCGCCTTTGCCAGCGCCCCCCGGGGCGCGCTGCACCTGGGCGGCGGGGGGCTTGTGCAGGGCTATGCCCTGGCCGCCCAGCGCCAGCTGCTGATGGTGCTGCCCCTTTCGCCCAGCGAGCTGGTCCAGCTGTTCCAGGGGGGCATTGGCGAGCTGCTGCGCCGCCAGGCCGCACAGGCCGCCGGCGAAGTCCGAATGGAGCCCGCCGACGGGCAGTCCCGTGAGGCCGTGGCCGTCCTGAAGGCAGTGGGCATCGGGGACACGCCCATCCCCGACATGCTGCAAAAAATCCCGCGGTCCCTGGACCTGCGGGTGGGCTATACCCAGGACAGGGGCGACTGGACCATTCGCCTGGCGGCCAGAGGGGCCAGCCAGGCGGAGGCCGGCGCGCTTTGTCAGCGGGGCGTCCGCGCCGCCCGGGACGCCCTGGGGGCGTACTGTTACAGCGACCGGGAGGAGACTCTGTCCCAGGTGCTGGCGCGGGAGATGGAGGCCGCCCGGCTCCGGGTTACCCTGGCGGACGGCTGCTGCGCCGGAATGCCGGAGGAGCTGTTGGCCCAGGCCCCGGGGGCCGATAAAGTGGCCGCGGTTGTGGCCGCCTACTCCAATAAAGTAAAGGTCCAGCGGCTGGGCGTTTCGCAAAAGCTGCTGGGCCAGCACGGCGCCATCAGCCGCCAGGCGGCCGTGGCCATGGCGGTGGGCGCCAAAAAGCTGGGGGGTACCCAGCTGGGTGCCGCCATTGTGGGCAACCCCGGCCCCGGCGCCGACGAGGATAAGCCCATCGGCCTTGTCTATGTGGCCATCACCGACGGAAAAGAGGTCTGGGTCAAGACGCTGAACCTTCAGGGTCAGGGCGCCGACCGCGACACCATCAGAAGCATTGCCTGCCTGCAGGCTTTTCATATGCTCCGGCTGTACACCAACCACTACCCCGGCGTGCTGCCGGGCGGAATGGCCCTGGGCGCGGGAGGCCGCATTGTGCCCCAGCGACAGGGCGATCATGATGGAAAGGAAAACACATTCATGGCTATGTTTTCAAAACCCCGCAGAAGAGCGACGGCAGGAGGGCCCCCGGTTTCTTCCGCCCGGTCGTCCGCCGCCAGGGGCCGGGCCCCCGCCAAAAAAACGGGGAAAAATCTGTTTCAAAAGATTAAATCCGGCGAAATGGACAAATCGGACTGGCTGCGTCTGAGCGTGGTGCTGCTGTGCCTGGCCATCTTTATCGTCTGCGTGGTCTACATCGTCAGCGTCAAGATGGAATCCGTCAACTACGCCAAATGGGCCGAGAACATGGCCGGAAATTACTACGGCCAGTGGGTCAATCGCGACGACGTGGAGGGCTACCCCGCCGACTATCAGGACAAATTTGCCGGCCTTTGGATGATGAACGAGGACGTGGCGGGGTGGATTAACATCCCGGATACCATTGTGGACTATGTGGTGGTCCAGGGCCAGGACAACACCTATTACGAGCGCCGGGATTTCTCCCAGGCCAGCAACCAGCACGGCGTGCCCTTTGTGGATTACCGGGTGGACCAGCACAAGCCCAGCACCAACACCGTCATCTACGGGCACAACATGGACGACGGGCAGATTTTTGGGCCCCTGCTGGGATATAAGTCTCTGGCCTACTACCAGCAGCACCCCCTTATCAACTACGACACCGTCTACGAGGACGGCGCGTATAAGATCTTCGGCGTGGTGCTGTGCAAGAAAAACGACCCCACCTTTAACTACCACAACTTTATTGATAAGGATAACCTAAAGGACACCGGCTTTACCGGCATGACCGATTACATCAATAAGATCCGGGAGCGCAGCCTGATTAACACCAAGGTGGACGTCAAAGAAAGCGACCATATCCTGACCCTGTCCACCTGCGACTATTCCTTTAAGAGCAGCGAGGGCGACCGCATCGCCCGGCTGGTGATTTTCGCCCGCAAGGTGCGCCAGGGCGAGGACAAGACCGTGGACACCGCCGGCGCCACCCTGAACACCAGCCCCGTTATGCCCCAGGAGTGGTACGCGGCCCTGGCCAAAAAGCAGGAGGCGGAGCTGAAGGCCCAGCAGGAGGCCGAGCAGAAGAAGCTGCTGGAGCAGTGGCTGACCGAAAACGAGCGGACCTCCCTGTCCGACGCGGAAAAGCAGACCGTGGCCGCCCAGCGCAAGGCCGACGCGGCGGTCTACCTCACCTATGATGAGCAGCAGACCGACGTGGACACCATGGCCGCCCTCATCCGCGCCCGAAAGGAGGACTTCCAGAAATGGCTCACCTCCTCCGAGCGGGAGAGCGGCAGCCTCAGCGACAGGCTGGACCTTATCGCCGAGCGCAAGGCCGAGGCCCGGGCCATCCTGACCCAGGACGAGATTGCCGGCGCCACCAGCTGGCGCCAGATCCAGGAGCTGATGGAGCAGAAGCAGGGGCAGCCCAGTCAGGCGCTGACCGAGTATGTAAACAGCAACCAGCCCTGGCTGGAGGCGGATGACATTACCTCCGACGCCACCACCAGCACCCTGCGGGCCCTGGTGACCAAGCGGAAGGAACGGGCCGCGGCTGCGGGCCTCAGCGACCGGGACGCCCGCAGCTACTCCAACTGGCAAAGCCTGCTGGCGGAGATCGTCCGAAGGGAGGGCGCCGCCCAGACGCCCACCCTGGACGAACTGAAGGCGTATATTGCCAAGACCCAAAACCGCAAGTGGCTGATGCCCAGCGACGCCCAAACCGGCATGACCACGGCGGAGCTGGACGCCATCAAGGAGCAGCGCACGGCCCTTGCGGCCAGCGAGATCCGCACCCTGGCGGGGTACGCCACCGTCATTCCGGGCTCCAGCCCCTCAAGGACCTACGCCCAGGAGCTGCAAAGCCAGGTGGACCAGGCGTCCACCTGGGAGGTCATCCGGGAGGCCATCGATACCGTTAAGGCTGCCGAGTCCGCGACCCGGCAGGCCTCGGGCCCCCAGCAGCAGATAAACGAGCTCTTCCAAAGCAGCGACGGCAAGCAGTTTTTGGGTGAGGGCGACCGCCAGGCCGGCGTGTACACCGCCGAGGAGCTGGCCCGGCTGAAAGCTCTTATCACCCAGCGCAAGGAAAAGGCCCGGCAGCTGGGCATCACCCTTTCCGACTTCCCCACCTGGTCCGTCCTCAGCGCCGAAATCAAGCGCCTTGAGGAGACGCCCTCCAGCCCCAGCTCCTCCAGTCCTTCCTCCAGCACCTCCGAGAGCTCCGGTGACGGCGGCGAAGAGAGCGGCGAAGGCAATGCGGCCAAGGGCAGCGGCGACCAGGGTTCCTCTTCAGACAAGACCTAACGGCCCCATCCAACATCCATAGGATATGACAAAACAACCCCCGTTTCCACCTGAGGAAAACGCGGGGCTGTTTTTTTATGCTTTTTTATGCTATGGGACAGCAGTCCCGAACCTTATATCGCCTGCGGCGGGGATACCTGCCGGAAGTCTTTTGTATCCTGGCGGGCAGGGTTTTCTGCCGGGGAGGCCCTACGGGGTGTTTTTCTTCTCATAGCTATACTTCATAGCCGAGTCTGCCTTTTCCCACTTTTGTCCGGGCAAAAGTGGCAAAACCCGCCGGGGGAAACCCCCGGACCCCCCTTGAGACGAACAAGGATGGGGCTAGTCGCGCCCCATGCCCCCGACCGCGTCTGGCGGCTGCGGTTAGCTCCCCCAGGAAAGAAGCCCTCGGCAAATGCCGCCAAAAACATGGGAAAGCA
>CALGIL010000173.1 GCA_937914895.1 uncultured Angelakisella sp. | reverse complement strand
CGACGAGCCGGTGTCCGCCCTGGACGTGTCCATTCAGGCCCAAATTTTAAACCTGCTTATGGACCTGCAGCAGGAGATGAACCTTTCCTATCTGTTTATCACCCACGATTTAAGCGTCGTCAAGCACATCAGCGACGACATTGCGGTGATGTATATGGGCAACTGCGTGGAGCTTGCCCCGGCGGAGGAGCTGTTTAAAAACCCCAGGCACCCCTATACCTTCGCCCTGCTTTCCGCCATCCCCGTGCCCAACCTCTCGGTAAGGAACAGGCAGACCAGCGTCATCCGCGGCGAGGTAAGCGACCCCGTGGACCCGGAGCCGGGCTGCCGCTTCGCACCCCGGTGCGAATTCCGCACGCCCCAGTGCACCGGCGCCGACATCCCCCTGCGGGACGACGGCACGGGGCATTCGGTGGCGTGCGTACACCCCTGCGCCTGGAAGACCTCAAACTGACGATAAGGAGAAAAACATGACTGAAATTATTAAAACCGAACACGCGCCCGCGGCCATCGGACCCTATTCCCAGGGGGTAAAGGCCGGCGGCATGGTTTATACCGCCGGACAGATCCCCCTGAACCCCCGCACCGGGGAGATTGCCCAGGGGGGCATCTGCGGCCAGGCCCAGCAGTGTCTGGAAAACCTGCAGCAGGTGCTGGCCGCGGCCGGCTCGGGACTGGACCGCGTGGTCAAAACCACGGTGTTTATTAAAAATATGTCGGAGTTTGCCCAGGCTAACGAGGTGTACGCCCGCTATTTCAGCGGCAGCCGCCTGCCCGCGCGCTCCTGCGTCGAAGTCTCCGCCCTGCCCAAGGGCGTTTTGATCGAAATTGAGGCCATTGCCTGCGCGGCGGCCGACTGACCGCCTGCAAAACCACAGCCCCGCCTGAAAGGAGAACAGCATGGCAGCAAACTTATTTTCCGACGACCAGGTTAATCTGGAGGTGCTCCGGCAGCGGGCCATCGGCATGCGCTGGGCCAGCGTCCCCCAGGATACCATCCCCCTGACCGCCGCCGACCCGGACTTTCCCCCCGCCCGGGAGATTACCGACGCGATGATCGAGTTCCTGCAGGGGCGCTACATCCCCTACGGCGGCATACCGGGGGTGCGGGAGGCCATGAGCCGCTTTTTGCTGGAACGCAAAAACGAGCGCATCGACCCGGACTTTATCATTCCCGTGGACAGCGCCGCCGCCGGGCTGCAGGCCATTGCCTGCGCCCTGCTGGAGCCGGGGGACGAGGCCATTGTCTTTGACCCGGTGGATCTGCTGTTCGGCGTGTCGGTGCGCTATGTGGGCGCCACCGAGGTGTTTTATCCCTCCGTCTGGCAGGACGGCCGGTGGAAGCTGGACGACCTGGAAAGCTACATTACGCCCAAAACCAAAATGATCTGCCTGTGCAACCCCCACAACCCCATGGGCTATCTGTACACCCGGGAGGATGTGGAGCACATTGCGCGGCTGGCCCAAAAGTACAACCTCTGGATTATGAACGACGAGATCTGGAGCGACATCGTCTATTCGGAGCACACCTATTTCAGCATTAACTCCCTGGGGCCGGAGCTTAACCGGCGCACCATTTCCTGCTACGGCCTTTCCAAGGGGTTTGCCCTGGCGGGCCTGCGGGCGGGGTGCGTGTACGCCCAAAGCCAGGAGGCCCTTGACGCCGTGTCCAAAATCGCCAACGGCCATGTCCACGGCATGGATTCGGTGGCCCAGACCGGCATGAAGGCGGCCCTGGAAAAAGCGGGCTATTGGCAGGACGCCTTTGTGGCCCACCTTCAGGGCAACCGCGATATGGTGTACGAGCGCTTTTCCCGGATGCCCCTGATAAAAGCCACCCTGCAGCAGTGCACCTTTGTCACCTTTCCGGACATCAGCGCCACGGGCCTGAGCAGTCAGGAATTTGTGGACTTTATGCAAAAGGAGCAAAAGGTCGTGCTGGTGCCCGGCACAAAGTTCTGGTTCGGGCCCCGGGCGGAGGGCCACGTGCGCCTTTGCTACGCCACCAGCCGCGCCATCTTAAAGGAGGGGCTGGACCGCATTGAGGAGGGTCTGCACAAGCTGGAAAAAAGGGGGCGGGTGTAAACATGGCAAGAGTACTGGATCAGTCCAAGCCGGTCTTCCGCTTTTTTGAGGACCTTTGCGAAATCCCCCACGGCTCGGGCAACGAACGCCAGATCAGCGACTTTTTAATGGCCTTTGCCAAGGCCCGGGGCCTTTGGGCCCACCAGGATAAAGCCATGAACGTCATCATCAAAAAGCCGGCTTCCCCGGGCTTTGAGGACGCCCCTGCGGTGATGCTCCAGGGCCATATGGACATGGTGTGCGAAAAAAATAACGACGTGGTCCACGACTTTTTAAAGGACCCCCTGTCCCTGTATATCCAAGACGGCTGGCTCCGCGCCCGGGGCACCACCCTGGGGGCGGACGACGGCTGCGGCGTGGCCATAATGCTGGCCATCCTGGACGACCCGGACTGCCGCCACCCGGCCCTGGAATGCGTCTTTACCGTGGAGGAGGAGACGGGCATGGCGGGGGCGGCGGCGCTGGATTACAGCCTGCTGCGGGCAAGGCGCCTGGTGGGGCTGGATTCGGCGGGGGAGACCAGTACGGTGGTCTCCTCGGCGGGGGGGCTGCGCCTGCGGGCCACCCGCACCTTGGCGTACCGGCCGGTGCCCAAAGATTTTACCGTCTGCCAGCTGGAGATTAAGGGCCTGGAGGGCGGACATTCGGGCATTTTCATCGATAAGGAGCGGGGCAACAGCATTAAGCTGGCCGCCCGGGTCCTCCACGGCCTGCGCACGGCGGGGGTGGAGTTTTACCTTGCGGACCTCCGGGGCGGCTCCAAGGATAACGCCATCCCCCGGGAATGCGTGGTGTCCCTGGCCGTCCAAAACGCCCATCTGGCAAAGGCCGAAACAACAGCCGCCGGCCTGGCGGCGGAGATTGGGGAGGAGCTGGCGGCCTCGGACGCCGGGTTTGCCCTGACCTTTGGCCCAAGCGCCGCCGGCGCGGACCGGATGCTGGAGGCCGGGGATACCCAGGCCGTTGTTGACCTGCTGTTTTTGATGCCCAACGGCGTCGCCGCCAAAAGCATGACCATGCAGGACCTGGTCCTTACCAGCGACAACGTGGGGGTGGTATCCATCCAGGACGGCTGCTTCCAGCTGCTGGTGTCCCTGCGCAGCGCCGTGGAAAGCCGTATTGACGAGCTGTGCGCGCGCATGACCCTCCTGTGTGACCGCCTGGGCTTTCAGTGGGAGACGGGCAGCCGCTACCCCGGCATGGACTACCAGACCCAGTCCCCCTTCCGCGACCAGTACGCCGCGTATATGCGGGAGGTCTGGGGCAAGGAGCTGTGCCTGGTGGCCGGCCACGCCGGGGGCGAGGGCGGGTATTTTGTCAAAAACCTGCCCGGGCTGGAGCTGGTGGCCCTGGGGCCCTTTATCGAGGATGTCCACGGGCCGGACGAACGCATGGACCCCGTGTCCTTTCTGCGCTGCTACGACTTCCTGGTGGGCTTTTTGGCCCGCCTGGGGTGAGGTGACGCTATGATAAGACAGGAGATGCTGGACCGGTACGCCCACCTGCTGGTGGACCTGGGTGTGGCGCTGCAGCCGGGGGAATACCTCATTTTGGAGGGGGACGCCGAAAGCTACGAGCTGATCCGCGCGGTGACCAAAAGGGCCATGGAAAAGGGCGCCCGGGATGTCCTGGTCTTTTTGCGGGACGCCTGGGCCGACAAGTACCGGGCCCGGTACGGCGCGGCGGAGGAAGTCTCCGCCGTGCGCCCCTGGCAGACCGAGTCCCTGGATTTTTACCTGCGCCAGGGCGCCTGCTCGCTGCTGCTGGAATCGCCCCGTCCCTTTTTGATGGAGGACGTGGACACCGACCGCGCCCGCAGCCTGGGCACCTTCCGCAACGATCTGCGCAACGTCATCCGGGGCCACTGGGGCAAATCCGGCACCCGCTGGTGCATTGCCTGCGCCCCCAACCGGGAGTGGGCCAAAACCCTGTATCCGCAGCTTCCCGAAGAGGAGGCCCTGGATGCCTGGTGGGAGAAGCTGATGGAGATCTGCCTGGTGGACGGCGAGTCCGACCCGGTGGAAAACTGGATCGCCTTTGCCGACGGCTACGCAAAGCACGCCCAAAGGCTTAACGACCTGGACATCGACTACATCCATTTTCAAAACGGCACCGGCACCGACCTGCGGGTGGGCTTTCATGCCCGGGCGCGCTGGGTGGGCGGGTGTGAAAGGGCCAAGCGCGGCCCCCTGGACAACATGGGCAACATCCCCTCCAACGAGGTGGCCACCAGCCCCGACTGCCGCCGGGTGGACGGCACCGTGCATTCGGCCCGGCCGCTGTTTTATAACGGCGCCCTCATCGACGGCTTTACCCTGACCTTCCGGGACGGGCGGGTAGTGGAGGCCCGGGCCCAAAAGGGCCAGGAGATGCTGGACGCCCTTTTGGACGCCGACGAGGGCAGCCGGTACGCGGGCGAGGTGGCCTTTGTGGAAAAGGACCGCCCCCTTGCGCGGTCCGGCATGATCTTTTATAATACATTATTGGATGAAAACGCCGCCTGCCACATGGCGCTGGGCCGGGGCTATGCCATCTGCATCCCCGGCCTGTCCATGACGGACACGGACGCCTGGGCGGCGGCGCATCTTAACCATTCGGTGCAGCATGTGGACTTTATGTTTGGCACCGACGACCTGTGCGCCACAGCCTACACTAAAAATGGGGAAGCCGTGGAGCTTTTCCGGAATGGGCTGTTTGTATAAAGCCCGCCCGGACCATCAAACCACTTGGAGGAATGAGCATGGGGGACAATCTTCTTCTCAAGGAGTACATTCAGATCTACGAGCCGCTTATCGCCAGTATGCAGGTCTGCTTTGGCGATAAAATCGAATTCATCGTCCACGACGTCAGCCAGCCGGAAAGCTCGGTGGTCTATGTGTCGGGCAACGTGACCAACCGCAGGCTGGGGGCGCCCCTGACCAACGTCGTCCTCAAGGCCATTACCGAGCATGGCGACGCCGCCCCCGATATGCTGGGCTATGCAGCGGTCTCGCGGGAGGGCAAAAACCTTAAGTCCTCCACGGTCTTCATCCGCAACCAGGAGGGGCACATCATCGGCTGTCTGTGCTACAACCTGGACCTGACGGATTTTATCATTGCCGAAAAGCTTTTAAAAAGCATTGCCTGCACCCAGCCCACCCAGCCCCCGGAGGAGCGGGCGGGGATGGAGATTTTTGCCCAGGACGTCGGCGAGGTGGTGGAGGAGATCATCCAGTACGAGGTGGACCGGTCCAACAAGCCCGTGGCCATTATGAGCAAGGCGGATAAGCTCCAGCTGATTGAAAACCTGGAGAGCAAGGGCGTGTTTTCCGTCAAAAACTCCGCCGAGACCATGGCGCACATTTTGGGGACCTCCGTCTACACCATTTATAATTATTTAAAGGAGATCAGGAACAACCATAAATTTGACGCGGTTTAAAAGCCGGAAAGGGGTAGTTTTATGAACCAGCGAATTGCAAGACTGCAAAGCATGATGGCCGCCGACGGCGTAGAGGGTCTGCTGTACGCCACCAGCGCCAACCTGCAGTATTTTTTGGACGACACCACATTCCCCTGGCAGCGCACCATGGACACCGGCGGCGTGGACGGTGTTTTGATTGACGGAAAGGACATTTCCAGCTCCGGCGCGTCCCACTTCCTCAACATGCCGGACCTGCTGCTGTATGTCCCCGCCGCCGACGAGCCCATGCTCTTTATGACCCCCCAGCGGGCCAGGACCATGGAGCACATCCAGATGAAAAAGCGCATCGACTATTTTGTCATGCTGCCCGAGCGTGTGGGCGAGGTCATCAAGGGCAAAAAGCGCATCGCCTACGGCGAAAGCTGCGGCGCGTACCTCAAGGACCGGGTCATCGGCGAGACGGACAGCTCCATTGAGGCGGTGCCGGGGGAACGCTACGGCGAGCTGCTGCGGCGCATTAAGGACCCGGGCGAAATCCAAAAGCTGCGCCGGGTGGCGGCCTTTACCGACGAGACCATGGGCATCATTGTAAAGCACCTGAAGGCCGGCGTCTCCTCCAACCAGATCGAGGACCTGATCATCCGCCTGGGGGTGGAAAAGAGCTTGGGGGACATCCCCTTCCCGCCCACCTGCCGGTATGTCCATACCGGCAGCCCGGAAAGCGAGGACCTGGACGGCCATGACGAAAACGCCCCCATGGAGGAAGGGACCTCGGTGGGCTTTGACTACGGCTATGTCATGGACGGCTACTGCTCGGACTTTGGGCGCTCCTTTTATTACGGCAAAAACAAGGATGCCAGCGACGGCTACAAGGCGCTGATGGAAGCGCAGCTGCGCCTGCTGGACGCCATTAAGCCCGGTATTCCCATGAGCCTGTGCTTTAATTCCCTTTACGCCACCATGTCCCAGTTCTCCCAGGAAAAATGGCTGCGCAAATACGGCGACTTTGGGCTGATGGGCCACCAAATCGGCATCGACGTCCACGAGCGTCCCTGGCTGCACACCGACCAAACGGCAATTTTTGAGCCTGGCATGGTCATGTGCATCGAGCCGAAATTCTGGCGCCCCGGCGTCGGCTTTATGCGGGTGGAGGACATGGTCCTGATTACCGAGACGGGCTGCGAATCCCTGACTAAGTTTGACCGGGAGCTGTTCGAGCTGGGCTGACCGCCCCCCGCTGAACCGCCCAAGCTTCTTTCTCTGCACACTTCTTTTTTCCGACCGGACGCGGCCCCCCACCACCCTCAAAAGGAGGGGGCATGCGCTCCGGCCATGGGAGCCGCCATTTAAAGTGCGGCAATCAAAAACGTCCCCCGCTCTCCGATAAGCAGCCGGAGAGCGGGGGCGTTTTGCGTGCTGTGTCCATTTTGGCGCGGCTTTGGCGTTACAGCCGGCTGGGCGCCGCCGGGGAGAGAAGGCAGGGGTCCTCCTGGGGGACCCCGGGGGCCACCACCCGGTTTTTGCCGCCCCGCTTGCCCTCGTACAGGCGGTCGTCGCTTTCCCGGATGCTGCCCAGCACATCCTCGTACCGCAGGGGGGCCATGCCGATGGTGACGGTGATGCTCACCGGCCCGTCCCCGGTCTGGATGGGGGCCTCCGAAAGCTCCCGGCGGAGCTTTTCCAGCACCTGCCGGGCGGCCTGGGGGCCGATGTCGGACAGGATGATGAGGAATTCCTCGCCCCCCCACCGGAAGGTGATGTCGGTTTTTCGGGTGTGCTGCCGGAGGAAGGCGGCCACAAAGGACAGCACCTCGTCGCCGCAGCTGTGTCCCAGGCGGTCGTTGACCTGTTTAAAGTCGTCCACGTCCAGGATGGCCACCACATCGGTCTTCTCCCCCGGGGGCAGCACCTGAAAGTACCGGTCGGCATACCGCCGGTTGTACAGACCCGTCAGGGGGTCCAGATAGGCCTGGCTGGACAGCTCGGCCATCCGCGCGTCGCTTAGCTGCTGGATGGCCTGCCGGATCAGGACCGATGCCCCCGGCCCGACGAGGAACCCAAGGAGCAGCAGGTAGGCGTGGGAAAACCGCAGCAGGGTCTCAAGGCCGGGGGGCAGGGGGGTGGCGGGGGGACCGGCCAAAAGGGACCAGGATACCCCCGCCGTGCACAGGACCGCCGCCGCCGTCCGAAGGCGCGCCGTGCCGTAGGGCACCAAAATCTGGACGCCGGCCAGCAGCGCAAAATAGACGGCGCAGCAGGCGCCCATCCCCGCCGCCCCAAACAGGGCCGCGTACAAAAGGCCCCAGGCGGTGCCCAGCAGCCCCGCGGGGCCGTACCGCCGGGTCCTTAGCAGCCGGAGGGAAAGGGCGTACAGCACAACGCCCAACAGGTTGGCCCAGGCCAGCGCCGCAATGCGCCAGCCCCAAAACACGCAGAAAAAGTAGCCGTGGACAGCCAGGGCAAACACATCCGCCACCGCCAGCATGGGGCGGAGGTAACGCTCGCCGTCGCTTTGGAAGGACTGCCCCAACAGGCGGGCAGCCGCCAGACCCTGCAGGCGCTTGATCATGGCATCAGGTCCTTTACGTTCTCATCGGCCTATGGTTCCTATTATAGGTGCCGCTCTTCAGCGAAACCGGTCGAAAAAAGGGGGCGCCGCCGCGGCGGTGCGGCCCCCGAACCCTTAACATTGCCCCCGGGGGCATCAAAAAGGGGCAAAACAGCCAGGGGCAGGGCTTGTCCCAGGGCAAAAAAGAAGATTTTCCGGCAAAACCGCCAAATGTGGGATGTGATTCTCGTATATTCTGCGGGGAAATTTTGGCTATAAATCCATTGACTTCCAGGGGAAATCTGGTATAATGCAACTAAATCTTAACGCAATATTAACAAGGCTTAACAAAAATCTCACAATTTGAAGGAGGCTATCCTGTCATGAAACGGATGAAACTGCTTGCGCTGCTGTTGGCTGTCTGCATGGTTTTGGGCGCCTTTGCGGGCTGCGGCAGCCAAACCCCGCCCCCCGCCGAAAGCCCCAGCCAGGACATTACCCCGCCCCCCGCACCGGAACAGGACGAGATGACCCATGACCAGCTGGTGGAAGCGGCCAAGGCCGAGGGCAAGGTTGTGGTGTACGCCACCACCAGCCGCATTGCCAAGGCGGGCGAGCTGTTTACCGCCAAGTACGGCATTGAGGTGGAGTCCAGCAACCTAAAGGACTACGAGCTGATCGAAAAGGTCTCCACCGAGGGCAGGACCGGCACCGTGGCCGCGGACTTTGTGCTGTGCCAGGACGCGGGGCGCACCTTTGGCGAGCTGATGAAGCCCGGCTACCTCTACTCCTATATGCCCCCCACCATGAAGGACGTCATCCCCGCAAAGTACCAGGACCCGCTGATCTTCTGCAACATCAACAAGGTTTTTATCTACAATAGCGAAAAGACCCAGACGGCCCCCGTGGATAACATCTGGGCTTTGGCCGACCCCGAGTGGTCCGGGCGCTTCCAGTTTAAGAGCCCCTTTGGCGAGAGCGTCAACTCCAACTTCTGCACCATGATCACCTCTGACGAATGGGCCGCCAAAATTGCCGACGCCTACAAAAGCCACTACGGCAAGGATATTCAGCTGACCACCCCCAACGCGGGCTACGAATGGCTGAAGGCCATTTTTGAAAACGGCCTGGTGCTGGGCTCCTCCGACACCACCATTGCCGAAAACATCGGCATCAAGGGGCAGGACCAGGTGACCATGGGCCTGTTTGTCTACTCCAAAACCCGCTATGACGCCGAAAAGGACCTGGCCCTGGCCCCTATTATGGAGATGGAGCCCTTCTCCGGCTTTTATTACCCCCTGTACGCTTTGATGTGCAAGGACGCCAAGCACCCCAACGCCGCCAAGCTGTTTATCGAATTCCTCCTTACCGAGGAGGGCTTCAGCCCCTGGGGCGTGGACAACGGCACCTACTCCAGCAACCCCACCATCGCCGTCAACGAGGGCGACTTCCCCCTGGAGGTCTGGGAGCCCATCCTGGTCCCCGAGGACCCGGAGTACTGCTTTGCCAACCGCGCCGAGGTGGAGGAGTTTTTGAACAATTACATCTACTGATCCAGGTTTTAGGGATCGCAACAACTGTGCCGTCCGAAGTGCCCGCCCCCACAAAGGCGGGCACTTTCGGGATAGACGGCAGCAAGAAATCGGGTGTATGCTGATGAATGTAAGAAACAGCCTTAAATCCTACTTCCGCAAGCCCTACAACGTCATTTTGTGGGTGCTGGTCCTTTTGCTGGGGTACCTGACGGTCATCCCCCTGGTCTCCATTGTCATGGATACCTTTACGGTGCATTCCTCCGAGGTGATGCGTCTGCAGGGGGCGGAGGCCGGGGACCTGACCCTGTACCACTGGAACAAGGTGCTGGCGGACCCGGTTACCAGCAGCAAGGTGTTTTACGAGCCCTTTTGGAACACCATTTGGATCTCCCTTGGCACCTGCTTTGTGGCCATCCTTTTGGGGGGGCTGGTGGCGTGGCTGATTACCCGCACCAACATCAAGTACAAAAGCTTTATCTCCACGGCCTTTGTCCTGCCCTACATCATGCCCTCCTGGACCCTGGCCATGGCCTGGCTCAACTTTTTTAAAAACCCCCTGGTGGGCGGGGCGCCGGGCCTGTTTACAGTCCTTACCGGCATCCAGACCCCCAACTGGTTTGCCTACGGGCCCTTTCCCATCGTCATTGTCCAGGGCCTGCACTACGCCCCCTTTGCCTACATCCTCATCGGCGGCATCCTGCGCAACATGGACGCCAACCTGGAGGAGGCCGCCACCATTCTGAAGGCCGGCCGGGCACGGATTTTTATAAAAATTACCATCCCCATTGTCATGCCCGCCATGCTCAGCACCTTTCTGCTGGTCTTTTCCAGCTCCATGAGCGCCTTTGCCGTGCCCCAGTTTTTGGGCGCGCCGGTGCGCTTTCAGGTGCTGACCACCCAGATGTACCGCACCATAAACGGCCTAAACCCCGGCTACGGCTATGTCATCGCCCTCATTATGATCCTCATCGGGGTGCTGATTCTGGCCCTTAACCAGAAGATTACGGGCAGCCGCAAGTCCTATACCACCGTCACCGGCAAAAGCTCCAACATTGCCCTGGTCAACCTCAAGGGCCTTCGGACGCCCCTGTCCGTGGCGCTGATTGCGGTGCTGCTGGCCATCTGCATCCTGCCCCTTATCTCCTTTGCGGTGGAATCCTTTGTGGTGGCCCCGGGCAACTACTCCCCCTCCAATTTTTCCACCGTCTTCTGGGTGGGCCGGGGCAGCGTCTCCATCGCCAACGGCGAGCCCGGCATCCTGCGCAACAAATACATCTTCCAGGGCCTGTGGAACAGCCTGAAGCTGTCGGTGGTGGTGGCCTTTATCGCCGGCACCGTGGGCATTCTGGCCGGCTATGCCATTGTCCGCCGCCGGGGCTCCAAGCTTTCCGCCCTGGTCAACAACCTCTGCTTCTTCCCCTACCTTATGCCCAGCATGGCCTTTGGCGCCATCTACTTATCCATGTTTGCGGTCAAGCGGGGGTTCATCCCGGCGCTGTATGGGTCCTTTGCCCTGCTGGTGCTGGTGGGGGCGGTCAAGTACCTGCCCTTTGCGTCCCGCTCCGGCGTGGGCGCTATGATGCAGCTCAGCGGCGAGATTGAGGAGGCCGGCACCATCATGGGCATCAAATGGTGGAAGCGGATGACCAAGATCATCATCCCCATCCAAAAATCCAGCTTTTTGTCGGGCTACCTGCTGCCCTTCATCTCCTGCATGCGGGAGCTGTCCCTGTTCATCCTGCTGGTGTCGCCCTCCACCCGCATTTTGACCACCATGCTGTTCCAGTACAACGAAAAGGGCTGGAACCAGTACGCCAACGCCATCAACCTTTTGATTGTGGTCATTGTGGTATCCTGCAATCTCATCGTCAACAAGCTGACCGGCGCATCCATCGACAAAGGAATAGGGGGCTGAGGACCATGCCTGAAATTATACTGAAAAACCTGACCAAGCGCTTTGACCAGTTTGTCGCCGTGGACAATTTAAACCTGACCATCGGCGACCGGGAGTTTGTCACCCTGCTGGGGCCTTCGGGCTGCGGCAAGACCACCACCCTGCGGATGATTGCGGGGCTGGAGACCCCCACCGAGGGGGAGATTACCATTGGGGGCAGGGTGGTGTTTTCCTCCGAAAAGGGGGTGGACGTCTCCCCCGACAAGCGGGATGTGGGCTTTCTCTTCCAAAACTACGCCCTGTGGCCCCACATGACCGTCTACGGCAACATCGCCTTCGGCCTGCAAAACCTGAAGTGGCCCAAGGATAAAATTGAGGCGCGGGTGCGGGAGCTTCTGGAGATGCTGAAGATCGAGGAGTTTGTGGGGCGCTACCCCTCCGAGCTCTCCGGCGGCCAGCAGCAGCGGGTGGCCATCGCCCGCACCCTGGCCACCGGCCCCAAGGTGCTGTTTATGGACGAACCCCTTAGCAACCTGGACGCAAAGCTGCGCATGGAGATGCGCACCGAGCTCAAGCGCCTGCACCTGGAGACGGACTCCACCTTTGTCTATGTCACCCACGACCAGCTGGAGGCCATGACCCTTTCCAGCCGCATCTGCCTGCTGAAGGAGGGGTACCTGCAGCAGTACGAGCCGCCCCTGGAGGTCTACCACAACCCCGCCAATCTGTTTGTGGCCGATTTTGTGGGCAGCCCCAACATCAACCTTTTGCAGGGGGTGGGCAACAACGTCAACCTGGACGAGATTAAGCTGGACTGCGGCGGGCTGCGGATGATCTTTACCCCCCGCTCCTCCAGCATCACCCTGGACCGGGACCAGCCCGTGGCCGTGGGCATCCGCCCGG